>JBJTKE010000642.1:0-1287 GCA_046096285.1 Chloroflexota bacterium | reverse complement strand
TTGCCGTTGATGGCCACCGTGATGCCGCGGTCCTGGGAGGCGGCGTGGGCGCCCACGCCGCCTCCCAGGACCGCGGCATCACGGTGGCCATCAACGGCAAGGGGTCCGTTCGCGGCGGCGGCGGTCTCTGGATGGACAATGGCGCGGTCTGGATGACCGACGACAGCCAGTTCCTGAACAACCGGGTGATCAATCCCAACAACGGCGGCGGCCCAGAGTTCGCCGGCGTCGGCGGCGCCATGTACGTGCACCCATGCGATTGCGAATCGGGCGTCCGCATGAGCGGCAACGCGAAATGCTCCCTGAACCGCGCGGGGGTCGGCGCGGGCATCGTGATCCCGGACGGTCCGTTCCTCGGCTACGCCGGGCTCTGGCTCGAGGACGATGCCTCCATCACCCGGAACCGCGCCGACTCCTACGCCGCCGGCTTCTTCCTCAATGGCGTTCCCCTCTGGATGGAGAACGACGCCGCCATCACCGAAAACACCAGCATGGGCGCGGTCGGCGGCGGCATGATCACCGGCTTCATGTTCAATGGCGACTCATACGATTACGCGCTCGACATGCTCGACAACGCGCGCATCAGCGGCAACACCTCCGTGAACGCCGTCGGCGGCGTCAACCTGCAGGCGGCCTACGGCAGGCTCCAGGGTTCGGCCACCATTTCCGGCAACCGCGCGGAGTTCGACGGAGGCGGCGTGTACCTTTCCTGGGTCGAGTTCGGCCCGGACACGAATTCGTGGTTCTCCGGCATCGACCTCTACGATTCGTCCACCATCACCGGCAACATCGCCGCCAACAGCGACACCGGCAGCGGCGGCGGGGTCTACTCGGACCTCCCCGCCAACGAGGTCATCGGCGGCGAGCGCATCACCGGGAACACCCCGGACGACTGCGTCGGCAGCGCCTCTCCGACCTGCAACACCTGACGGGCCGGCAGGCCCTCGCGCGGGCGCCGCTGGCCGACCGGCCCGGCGCCCGCTCCTCTTCCCGCCAGGCCCGGCGCGGGCGAACAGGGAGTCATCATGGACAGCAGCACCTTCGACCGCCTTGCCCGCCTCTTCGGCACGGCCGCCACCCGCCGAGGCGCTCTCGCCGCGCTCTTCGGCGCGGCCGCCAGCACCGCCGCCTCCGGCGCACTCGCCGCCCGCAAGCGCCGCTCCGACCGCCCCGGCGACTCCGGCGCGGACGCCGCCGGCCCCTGCGGCGACGGCTCCCGCAAGGACAACCGCTGCACGAACGACAAGCAGTGCTGCACCGGCATCTGCGACATCGAACTCGGCAAGA
>JBJTKE010000641.1:0-2183 GCA_046096285.1 Chloroflexota bacterium | reverse complement strand
AGGGAGGTGCCGGTCGGCATCGCCGCGGTGATGGCCACGACGCGGGGATCGGCGTCGGCGAGTTCGATGATGGTCTGGGCGAACACGTCCTGGTACTTGGGCGGCGCGGCGGGGGCGCCCGGCGCGGATGGCGCGGACACGGCGTGCGACCGCTCGCGGTCCGTTTCGGCCCCGGCGAAGCCCTCGCCCTTCCGCGTCAGCACATGGAGAAACACCGGGCCGTCCACGTTTCTGGCCTGCTGGATCGCCTCCACGAGCGCCCTGGTGTCGTGGCCGTCCACCGGGCCGACGTAGGTGAACCCGAGTTCCTCCCAGATCTGGGCGTGGTAGACGAACTCCTTGACCGAGTCCTTCCACCGCTTGCCGAGTTCGACGAGCAGTTCTCCCTGCGGGAGTCGCTCGATGTTCCGCGCGAGTTCGTCCTTCGCCCAGTTGTACCGGCGATCCGTCCGCACCCGGTCGAGGTAGCGGGAGATCGCGCCGACGTTCGGGGCGATCGACATCTCGTTGTCGTTCAGCACGACGAGGAACGGGAGGTTGAGGATGCCGGCGTTGTTCAGGCCCTCGAAGGCCATGCCGCCGGTCAGCGCGCCGTCGCCAATGACCGCGGCCACCCGGCGCCGGTTCTGCCCGAGGCGGTTGAACGCGACGGCCATGCCGAGCGCCGCGGAGATCGACGTCGAGGCGTGCCCGGCTCCGAATGCGTCGTGCTCGCTCTCGTCGCGGGAAAGGAAGCCGGACAGGCCGCCCTCCTGCCGGATGGTCGGAAAGCGATCCCGGCGGCCGGTGAGCAACTTGTGCACGTAGGCCTGGTGGCCCACGTCCCAGACGATCTTGTCCCGTGGCGAGGCGTACACGTAATGCAGGGCGATCGCGAGTTCGACGGTGCCGAGCGACGCGCCGAGATGCCCGCCGTTGCGACTGACCACATCGATCAGTTCGCCGCGGATTTCGGCTGCGAGCGCCGGCAGGCTCGAAACTGGCAACTTCTTGAGATCGGCCGGCGAGGACATGGCGTCCAGCAGCGGAGTCTGGCGCGATGCGGCCTGCGGCAAGGGCTGTGACATGAGGAAACTCCCTGCCGGGGCCGAATGACGGAGCCCCGGGTCCGCGCGGAGTGTCGGCCCTCGCCAGCCTTGCCGGAAGGGACCGCGCGTTGGACTGACAGTAGCAAGGCGCGGCGCGGAGGTCAAACCCGCGCTGTAGCGGGGGTCGGCAGGGCAGGCAGGCGCCGGGTCAGGCGCACGCGCCCGCGCCGTCGCAGGTGCGGCCGGGGCCGCAGGGGGTTCCGGCGGGACGGGGCAGGCTGATGACCGAACCCGTCTCGCAGCCGAGGGCAACGCACGGGTTCGCGCCCGGCGGCTCGTCGGCGTCGTCCGCGACATGGGTGACGCCGCCGGAGCCGTCGCACACGGCGGCGAGGCAGTCGCCGGCGACCTGGACCGGCAACCGTTCGCGGAACCGGCGCGGCGCGGCGGTGCACAGGCCGCTCTCGCAGGCGACGCCGAGACAGTACCCGCTCGGCCGCGGGCAGTCGTTCACGGTGGCGCACGGTTTGGCGACGCAGTGTCCCATGCCATCGCAAATCGAGGAATCGGATGGGCCGCAGGGAACGCCGGCAGGAAGCGGCGCAAGGCCGCAGGTGTAGTCCGGCTTGCAGTAGGGAGCGGAGCAGGGGATTCCGCTGAGCGGCGGAGCGCAGTCGGCGCTGGCGCAGCAGGCCTCGAGGGGGATGCACCGGTCGCTGCAGCGACGTTCTCCGCCTCCGCAGGTGCAGATGTTTCGCTGGCAGGTGCCCTCGCGGCAGTTGTCGATGAGGCGGCACTTGCCGCCCAGCATCACGTCCCGAGGCTTCTGCCGCGGCTTCGTGGAAGGATCCGGCTTCGGATCCGGCTTGGGCCGGGACCGCTGCTTGTCTTTTCGCCTGCGCCGGGCTTCGGCGTCTGCAGCGAAGGACGGCAGCAGCAGCGCTGCCGCCGCCAGGAGCGACCGTCGCGAGCGGGAGATGGGGAGGGTGCGCGCGAGCGCGTCGAACCTGGCGGGATCCATGGGCGGCTCCGGCGGGGGCGAGTGCCACGTGCCGGATGATCCGTCATGATTGACTGAAAGTCAATAGACTGCGAGCCTGTTCACTGACGAGCGGCGCTCAGAACTGGTTGGATTGGGGGAAAAAGCGGATTTCC
>JBJTKE010000640.1:0-3365 GCA_046096285.1 Chloroflexota bacterium | reverse complement strand
GTGCCGCACGATTCCCCGCCCTTCGACCGCGCGAACCCCGCGACGGCGACACTGCCGATGCCGGAAACCATCCAGTAGGCCGGCCGCGGCCGGTCGCCGCTCCGCAGCACGCCGAACAGGGCCGTCATCAGCGGCAGCATCCCAATGAAGACGATCGAGCGGGATGCCGTCATGTGCCGCAGCGCGAGCGCGGTCAGCAGCGGAAACCCGAGCACAACCCCGGCGGATGTGAGGGCGAGCGATCCCAACTGCTCCCGGCCCGGCCGCCGCTGCCGCATCGCGAGCAGCAGCGCCAGCCCCAGCATCGCCGCGATGATCGCCCGAGCCGAGGTCAGGAACAGCGGCGAGAACCCCGTGACCGCCAGCCGCGTCGCCGGCAGCGACCCGCTGAACAACAGCACCCCGATCAATCCGCTGCCCCACCCCGGTTTCATCCCGCCTCGATCCTGACGTGTTCCCCACACCCCTCGCCACGCGACACGGTTCGGCCCGGGGTCGCACGCTGCGAAATCATCCTCGCCAGCCGTCCCGCGAGCCGCGCAGGATCAGCCAGAGCGGGTCGTCACGCCGGATGCGACCCGCCCGCACGGCCTTGCCATCCTGCTCGATCCGCACCGTGAACCCGGCCGCGCCCAGAGTCTCCAGCACGTCGTCCAACCGGTTCTCCTGGTTGGCCGCGCTGCCGTGGAACTCCATCACCAGCCGCCGCGCGTTGCCCAGCGCGCCGGATGCACGCGCCTCCCGCAGTGCGGCCGCCTCGACGCCCTCGACATCCAGTTTCAGCAGATCAACCGGGGTGGAGAGCAATGCCGACAGCGGCGCGGAGGGGACCCGCATCTCCACCGTCCGCTCGTCGTGCCAGACGTGGCGCACGGCGGCGTCGCCCCAGGTGTCGTTTGGCATGGTGTAGAACGTCACGCCGTCCCAGCCGGTCCCGATGGCGATGTTGAACGGCAGCACCCGCGTCATCCCGTTCACCGCGAGGTTGCGCCGCAGCAGCCGGAAGGTGTCGGGGTTGGCCTCGTAGGCGAGCACCAGCGCGTCCGGGTAGCGGCGCGCCAGCCAGTGCGAGGCGACCCCCACATGGGCGCCGGCGTCGACGATGACCGGGTTCCGGGGGAGCCTGCCGGCCTCGTATTCGCGGCCGCGGGCGCCGTCCTCCCAGATGCGCCGGACTTGCTCGCGGTTGTTGACCGCGAAGCTCCAGCCGTCCCTGAACTCCAGCGGGTCGCCCGCCGGCGTGACCGCGGCGGGGCGGGTGGTTGCCCTCATCGGCTGGCGGCCTGCGCCCGCAGCCGCGGCACGAGGGCGTCCAGCGCGGCGAGCGCGCGGTCGAGGTCGCCGCGGTCGTTGAATCCCTGGAAGGAGAGGCGGATGAAGGTCCGCCCGTTCCACCAGGTGATCGGCGCCTCGACCCGGAACTCGTCGTACATGCGCTCCTTCAGGGCGAGCCCGTCGACGTCGGGCAGCGGGCAGGTGACCATCTGCAGGAACCACGGGTAGCCGCCGGGCGCGGGCGCGGGCTCCGGCGAGAGGGGCTCCTCGCCCCACCGGGCGACGATCTCGCGCCGCGCCTCGAGCGCGAGTTGGCGGCAGCGGGCGCGCACCGCGTCCCAGTCGTTCGCCTCCTGGTAGGCGATCCCCGCCGGGGCGGCGAGGTAGGCGGCGAGGTCCCGCGTGCCCTGCCACTGGGTGCGGTTGACGAACTCGCTCACCCCCTCGCGGCGGCTGGCGCTCCCTTCAAACCAGCCCCAGGAGACGATGTTGGCCTCCATCCAGCCGTGGTGCTCCGGGCGCACGTGCAGGAACCCGCACCCCTTCGGCGCGCACAGCCACTTGTGAAGGTTGCCGGTGTAGACATCCGCCCCGATGGCTTCGAGGTCGAGCGGCGCCTGCCCTGGCGCGTGCGCGCCGTCGATCACCGACAGGATCCCGGCCGCCCGCGCGCGCCGGCAGATCTCCCCGGCGGGGAGGGTGAGCGCGGTGCCGCTGGTGATGTGGGAGAGGTAGACGGCCCGCGTGCGCGGCGTCACCCCGGCCCAGATGGCGTCGGCCATCGCCTCGGGGGTGGTCGCCGGGAGGGGGATGTGCTGCTTGCGATAGACCGCTCCGGCGCGCTCGCAGATGTGCTCCCAGGTGCGGTCGCAGGCGCCATATTCGAGATCGGTGCCGAGGATTTCGTCGCCCGGCCGCAGGTCCATCGAGCGGGCCACGACGTTCACGCCGTGGGTGGCGTTCGGCACGTAGGCGAGGCAATCGGGATCGGCGTTGAGGTAGCGGGCGAGCGGTTGCCGGGCGGCGTCCATCCGGGCATCGGCCCGCCGCCCGAGAAACTCGACGGGTTGCCGCTCGAGTTCGAGTTGCCAGCGCTGGTACTCCGCGAAGACCGGGCGCGGCGTCGCCCCGAAGGAACCGTTGTTGAGGAAGGTCACGCCCGGATCGAGCAGCATGTCATCACGCAGGGACACGGGGGTATGCCTTCTCGCTCGCCCGGCGCCCCGGGCCGTCACGCCGGCGCTTCCGGCGGCGGCATAGTACAGGCATTGTGGGTGACGCACGCTGGAGCGTTGAATTGCTGAGCCCCCTGTTTCATGGCACTATTGCAGTCCCTTTACAGTTGCGCCGAATTGCGTGGGGGCATGGTGAAAGCTTCAGAGACCTACGTTCTGCCGCTTTTGGATGGCGCTAGACAGTATGTGGTTCCGCTATTCCAACGGACCTACAGCTGGGGTAGGCCTGAATGGGCCACATTACTCTCGGACATTGAGTCGCTGATTGACTCTCCATCAGCGCCCAGCCACTTTCTTGGCTCTATTGTCACAATGCCCGCACCATCAGGCCCAGAGTTTCCAACGGTCTTCTTGATTGATGGCCAACAGAGGCTTACCACACTTCTGATCCTGCTTGCAGCCCTGCGTGATGGAGTCAAAGATTCAGACGCAGAACTAGGAGAGAAGATCGACAATCGCTATTTAACAAATCCATTCGAAAAGGACCGCGCACGGTACAAATTGATCCCAACACGAGTTGATCAGAAGGCTTTCTTCGACGTCATGGAAGGCTCTCCCGCGTCCTCCCACACCATATCTGAAGCATATAAGTTCTTCTTGGCGCAGATTCGGAAGAAGCCGAGCGCTGAACTTGCTCAGTTGGCCCTGGCCATTGTCAGCCAATTAGTGTTGGTCAGTATCTCTCTGGCAAACGACGATAATCCGTATCTCATTTTTGAGAGCCTGAATGCCAAAGGACGTGAGTTAACCCAATCGGATCTCATACGCAACTATTTTCTTATGGGTGGAAGTCCCGAAGCTCAAGAGATTCTATACAACACAAAGTGGAAGCCCCTCGATGATTATCTGCCCGAT
>JBJTKE010000639.1:0-14084 GCA_046096285.1 Chloroflexota bacterium | reverse complement strand
CGGCCTGCGGACCTTCGAGATTTCCGGGGCCACCGACGAGGGCGTGCCGCAACTCATGCAGGCAGTCGCCGCGGAATTGCGGGAGGCGGGAGAGCGGGAGCGGGAGAGGCTGGCGGCGCAGCGCCGGGAGGCCACCACCGTGTTCCGCCTGCCCGACGTCGACGAGCGCGCCTGGGAGGTCACCCGCACCGGTCCCGACGCCTTCCTGGTGACCGGGCTGGGCATCGAGCGCTTCACCCGGATGACCGACTTCGACAACGACGAGGGCGCTGACCGGTTCCAGCGGGTGCTCGAGACCAGCGGCATCAGCAGCGAACTCGAGCGGCAGGGCGTGAAAACCGGCGATGTGGTCACCATCGCCGGCCACGAACTCTTCTGGGGAGAGGAGTTCGAACTCGATCAGTTCGATCCGGAGGAGTAGGGCGATCCGGCGCGGCTGTCCTCGGGGAGCAAAGCCGCGATCTCCTTCATGATCCGGGCCGCGGCGTCCCGGGACGAGAGCCGTTCCCCGGGCGCCGGCGCGATCGTGACCGGCTGACCGAAGCGGACGGTGACGCGGCGCGGCCCCGGCTCGCGGGCCGTGCCGCCTTTCGCGCCATTCCCCGGCAGCCCCGACGTCCCGATGATCCCGACCGGCAGCAGCGGGGCTCCAGAGCGCAGCAGGATCAGGCCCGCTCCGGGCTGCGCCTCCTGGAGCACGCCGGATGGCGACCGGGTGCCCTCGGGAAACATCGCGAGCGCCTTCCCCTGCGCCAGCACGGCCTCGGCCTGGCGGATCGCCGCCCGGTCCGCCGCGCCACGGTCCACCGGGAAGCCTCCGCACCAGTCCACAAGCGGGCCGACGACCGGGGTCTCGAACAGTTCCTTCTTGGCCATGAAATGGAGTTCCCGGGGGAAGGCGGCGGCCAGCAGCACCGGGTCGGCGTTGTGCACGTGGTTCGCCGCGACCAGCAGCGGCCCCTCGGCAGGGATGTTCTCGAGCCCCTCGATCCGGAGCCCGATGCCCGGCCGCAGCATCCCGAGCAGCGCGGCCCGCACGGCGCTCCGGGACCTGCCGCGCAACTTGCCACGGGAGACATCCGGCTCTGGCGGCGCCGCGCTCCCCGCGGTTCCGGGGCTCCCGGAGGTCATCCGCCCGCGGCTCCGGCGAGGGCGCGCCAGCGGTCGCGGACGATCCGCTCCAGCCCATCCACGACCTGGTCCACGGTCAGCCCGTCGGTGGCGAAGCGGATCGCGTCGTCCGCCGCGCGCAGCGGAGCGACGGCGCGCGGAGAGTCGCGCGCGTCGCGTCGCCGGATGTCCGCCAGCACCTGCTCGGCCGTCACATCCTCGCCGCGGCCGGCGAGTTCGGCGTGGCGCCTGCGGGCCCGTTCCACGTCCGAGGCATCGAGGAAGATCTTGACGCCGGCGTCCGGTGCGACCACGGTGCCGATGTCCCGACCCACCATGACCACCGGACCGGCGCCGGCGATCCTGCGCTGCACCGGCAGCAAGGCCTGACGAACAAGGGGATGCCCGGCGACCCGCGAAACGATCGCGTCGATCTCGGGTTCGCGGATCGCCCAGGTGACGTCCTCGCCTTCCAGCATAACGTCGGCGAGGCGCCCGTCCTCGTGGCTCGGCGGCGCGAGATCGATGTCCGCCGTCCGTGCAAGCGCGGCGAGGGCAGGCTCGTCCTCCGGGTCGATGCCCGAGCGCCGGGCGGCCAGCGCGAGCGCCCGGTAGAGCGAGCCGGTGTCGAACAGCAGCGCCGGCAACCGCGACGCCAGCAAGCGGGCCACGGTCGATTTGCCGGCGGCCGCGGGGCCGTCGATCGCGACCAGCAGGCGGTGATCCTCAGCGCTCACCGCTGCCTCCCGATGGACCCGTCTCGCCGCTCCCGCGCCGTTCGTCGGCTGCGCGCGGGGGCCGCCCGGCGCGGTCCCGGCGGGCCGCGGCGCGTGGCCTGCCCGCGGCGGCCCCGGAGGTGGCCGGGCGGGCAGGCCGCTCCTCGGGCTCGATGTCCAGTTTGAGCGCCTGCTGGAGCGAGTGGAGTTCTCCCGGGGTCAGATCGCGCGACATGCCGGGGGTGAGCGATCCGAGGTCGATCGGGCCGATCCGCACCCGGCGCAGCCGTGTGACCGGGATGCTGGCGGCCTCCATCATGCGCCGCACGACCCGGTTGAGCCCCTCGTGGACGGTGATGGTCAGGATCACCCCGTCCCGCGTCTCGCGGAAGATGCGGAACTCGTCGGGAACCACGAGTTTGCCGTCGAGTTCCACGCCCCGCCGCACGAGTTGCATGGCGGCATCCGCGGGCCGGGCGGGCGTCAGCACCGTGTACTCCTTGCCGAGCCGGTACCGGGGATGCATGACGCGGTTGGCGAGTTCACCATCGTTGGTCAGCAGCAGCAACCCTTCCGTGTCGCGATCGAGCCTGCCGACCGGGTACACCCGCTCTCCCGACCGGATCAGGCTCATCACGGTATCCCGGCCCTTTTCGTCGCTGGTGGTGGTGATGAATCCGGTGGGCTTGAAGAGCATGAGATAGCGCATCCGCTGGCCACGGAGGACCTTGCCGTCCACCTTGATCACGGCGGAGCGGGGGTCCACCTTGACGCCAAGTTCGGTCACGGTCTGCCCGTTGACCTGGACGCGGCCCTCGCGAATCAGATCCTCGGCCTTGCGGCGGGAGGCGACGCCGCGGGCGGCGAGCACGCGCTGGAGGCGTTCCTGAGTGTCGATGGCGGATTCTCCTCGCGGCCTGCCCGGCCTAGACCTGCAGCACCTGCCGCTCGGACAGGATTTCACTGCCGACGGTGAACATCACCCGGCCCACGGGATCGCCCGCGTTCGCCGCAGGCCCGAGCACGAGGCGATACCCGAACTCGTCGATCCTCCGTTTCGGTGCGGGCACCGCCGCGCCCGGGGGAAGCGCCGCCGACCAGGCTGCGAGTTCCTCCGGCAATCCGGGCGTGACGACGGGATCGAGCCAGTCGTACTCCTCGGCGATCCCCGAGATCATCAGCCGGGTGTCGGCGTAGCGGGCGGGGGAGCGCGGGTAGCCGTTTTCGTCGTAGGTCAATTCCGCACCGAGCACGACGAAGATCACGATGTTGGCGCCGACGGTCGTGGCGGTGACCAGGCAGCCGCCGCCCTTCTCGGTCGTTCCGGTCTTGACGCCGATGGCCGTTCCGTCCACCAGCAGGTCGTTCGTGGTGTAAATGGTGTAGCCCTCCGGGTTGAGCGCCGAAGGAAGCGTCATCGTGGCGGTGGCGACGAACTGGGCGAAGACCGGGTTCTGCATGGCCCGCGCGGTCAGCAACGCCAGATCGCGCGCCGTCGAGACGTGGTTCACGCCGTCGAGCCCGTGCGGGTTCTCGAAGTTGGACCCGGGAAGCCCGAGCATCGCCACTTCATCGTTCATCGCCGCGATGAACGCATCCCGCGGGTCGCCGGAGGGCGCGGGCGGGAGTTGGCTCCCGACGTGCCGGGCGAGCGCCTTCGCGGCGTCGCTGCCCGAGGGAATCAGCATCCCGGCCAGCAGATCGCGCACGGTCAGGCTGTCGCCCTCGACAAGCCCGACCCGCGACTCGTCGTCTCCCACCAGGTCGTCCGCCTGGATCGACACCACATCGTCGAGGTTGCCGCGCTCCATGACGACCAGCGCCGAGACGATCTTCGTCAGGCTGGCGGGCGGCATCGACTCCGCCTCGTTCAGCGCGAACAGCGGCGTGCCGGAGGTCGCGTCGTACACGTAGGCGGCGCGGGCGCTGATGGCTGGCGGAGCTGGGGCGGCGTAGGGCTGCCACGCCTGCGCGGCTACCCTCCGGGTGAGCCACGCCGACGCGAGCGCCGTCGCCGCTGCCGCGACCACCATCCGGCGGGTCAGGCATCTCCGTGCCACCAGCCCTCGCGAATCCATCCGTTCCGCCTCCCGCCCCGCCGCCCTTCCCGCTCCTGTGGGGTACACTCGCCGCATGGCATACGCAGCACGAAGCCGCCGGGTTCCCGGAGTGTACCCGAACGGATTGACCCCATGATCCGGGTGGCCGCCATCGGCGACCTCCACTTCCGGCTGCGGCAGCAGGCCTCGCCGGACCTGCTCACCGGCCTCGAGGACCGGGCCGATCTGCTTGTCCTCGCCGGGGACATCACCGACCGCGGCTTTGTCGGCGAGGCCGATGCCGCCGTCGATGCCCTGGCCCGCGTCTCGGTCCCGGTCGGGGCGGTGCTCGGCAACCATGACCGCCGGGGCCTGCGCCGCCGCGCCCTGCGAGAGCGGCTCGAGGCCGCTGGCATCCGGGTGCTCGATGGCGAATCGACCGTGATCACCACCGCGCATGGCGACATCGGGATCGCTGGGGTGTCCGGCAGCGGCGGCGGGTTCTGGACCGAGGAGGAGGAGCGTCTCCTGCGGCTCCGCGCCTTCCGCGCCCTCGCGCTGCGCATCCGCCGCGAAGCCGAACGGCTCGACCGGGCCCTGTCCGCCCTCGACACGGATGCGATCGTTGCTGTGACCCACTTCAGCCCAACCACGACCACGCTCGGCGCGGAACCGCTGGCCAAGTACTGGATGCTCGGCAACACCGAACTCGCCCGCGTGAGCGATGCCCACCCGGTCGATCTCGTCATCCACGGCCACGCCCACCTCGGCAATCCGGAGGGCGTGACGCCCGGCGGCGCGCTGGTCCGAAACGTGGCGCTGCCGGTGACCGGCGGGGTGGTCACGATCGACCTCGAACCGCGCCGCGCCGCCGCCGTCCGGGCGCTCGCGCGATGAGCCTTCCCGGGTCGTCCCCGCGGCAGGCCACCCGCGGTGCGGCCGCCGGGCTGGTCCGCATGGATCTGACCGGCAATCCCTACGGCCCCACCGAGCATGTCGCGAACGCCCTGGCGGCCGGCCCCGGAGACCGGGATCCCGCCAGCCTCGCCGTCGAACTCGAACAGAAGGTCGCCGCCTTCGCCCACGTGCCGCCGCGCAGCGTCCTGCTCGCCCCCCGCATCGACGACCTCGTGGCCGCCTGGATCGCCCGCTCCGACCGCGACACGCCGGTCATCCGCTTCCCGCCCGGCGCCTGCCTGCCGCCGCTGCCGGGCGGACGGCCGCTGGTGGAGGTCCATCGTGGCCCCGGATTCCTCCCCTCGCTCGATGCCGAAACCGCCGCTGAGTTGCCCGCTGGCGGCATCGCGATCCTGCAGTCGCCGCACGATCCGAGCGGCGCTCTCTGCCCGCCGGAGGATGTCGTCCGTCTGGCGCGCGCCTGCGCGCTGGTGATCGTCGACCAGCGCCACGGCGGCTATTCGACGCGCACGCTTGCCCCGCTGGCCCGGGAGTTCGACAACCTTCTGGTTCTCGACACGCTGGAGACCTGGGGCGGCCTTGAGGGCTACCCGGTGGGCTGGGCGCTGGGGTCGCCGCGCATGCTTGAGCGTTTGGGCGGATGCGGGCCGGTTCCCTCCGGCTCGCTGCTCGCCGGACTGGCCGTCTTCGATGACCTGCGAAACGTTCACCTCTCGACCCGCCGCGTCGGGGACGAGCGGTCACGGCTCTACCGGATGCTGCGCAAACTGAACCTGGTCCAGCCGATGCCGTCCTGGGCGAACTTCCTGCTGGCCCGGGTCACCCGCGGGGACCGCGACGCCATCGTGGCGGCCCTCGCCGAGCGCGGGATCGTCGTTCACGCGCCGGAAGCGCCCGCCCTCGACCGGTGCATCCGCGTCAGCGCCTGCCGCCCGGAGCATACCGACGCCCTGCGCCGCGCCCTCGTCGAGATTTCCGCCAGCGTCGAGTGAGCCGCGGCGGCTCCGCGCGCCCCGTTACGGTTCGAGGCCCGCGGCCTCCCGCTGCGCGCGGAACAGGTCGGTCAGGCCGAGTTCGGCCAGCAGCAGGAGGCTGTCGAGGTCGGCCCGCCCGAATGGCGCTCCCTCGGCGGTCATCTGCACCTCGACGAACTGCCCCGCGGAGGTCATGACCACGGTGGCGTCGACCTCCGCGCCCGAATCTTCCGGGTAGTCGAGATCGAGGACCGGCACTCCGCCGACGAGTCCGACGCTGATCGCCGCGACCTGGCCGCGCATGGGGTCGCGCCGCAACTGCTTGCGCTGGCGCATCCGGTCGAAGGCGAGGGCCAGCGCGACCCAGGAGCCGGTGATCGCGGCGCAGCGGGTCCCGGAATCGGCCTGCAGGACATCGCAGTCGAGCACGATCTGGCGCTCGCCCAGCGCCTCGAGATCGACCACGGCCCGCAGCGAGCGGCCGATCAACCGCTGGATTTCCACCGTGCGACCGCCCTGCTTGCCGAGCACGGCCTCCCGCGCGGTGCGCTGGGTGGTGGCGCGGGGCAGCATTCCGTACTCCGCGGTGACCCATCCGCGGCCCTTGCCCATCAGCCAGCGGGGCACCTTCTCCTCGAGGGACGCCGTGCACAGCACGCGGGTGTCCCCAAGGGAGATGAGGGCCGATCCTTCGGCGTTCGGCGCGAAACCCGGCTCGATGCGAAGGTCCCGCAACTGGTCGACGGCGCGGCCGTCCCGGCGCTGGATCACCTGGTCTCTCCTGCCTCGTACACGGCGCGGATCCGCTCCAGCCGCCTTGCGAGTTCCTCTTCGAATCCCCTGCCGGAAGGCTGGTAGTAGCGCCTGCCAGCCAGGTTGCCGGGAAGGTTCTGCTGGGCCACCAGCCCGTCCTCGTAGTCGTGAGCGTACCGGTAGCCGTCGCCGTACCCGGCGTCCTTCATCAGCCGCGTGGGCGCGTTGCGGAGATGGAGCGGCACCGGATCGTTGCGGGTGTCGCGAACGTCGGCGCTGGCCTCCTTCCACGCCCGGTAGATGGCGTTGCTCTTGGGCGCAAGCGCCAGGTGCACGACCAGCTGCGCGAGCGCCAGCGCCCCCTCCGGCAGCCCGATGAAGTGCACCGCCTCCTTCGCGGCGACCGCCGCCGGCAGCGCGGTGGGATCGGCGAGCCCGACATCCTCGCTGGCGAATCGGACGAGGCGGCGCGCCACGTAGAGCGGGTCGTCGCCCCGCTCCAGCATCCGCGCCAGCCAGTAGAGCGCGGCGTCCGGGTCGGAGCCGCGGATCGTCTTGTGCAGCGCGGAGATCGCGTCGAAATGATCGTCCCCGGTCTTGTCATAGGTCGCGGCGCGGCGCTGGGCCGCCTGCGTCACCATCGGCAGCGTCACCGTGGTCCCGTCCTCGGCGGCGGTGGATGCCCACTCGAGGGTGTTGAGCGCCCAGCGGGCGTCGCCATTGGCGTAGTTGACCAGGAAGGCGAGCGCGTCGTCGTCGATCCCGAGCCGGAAGCGCCCGAGTCCGCGGTCCTCGTCGGCCAGCGCACGACGCACCAGCGTTTCGACCGAGCGGTCGTCGAGGTGGCCAAGGATCACGACGTGGGCCCGGGAGAGCAGGGGAGCGTTGACCTCGAAGGAGGGGTTCTCGGTGGTCGCGCCGATCAGGGTCACGGTGCCGTCCTCGACGTGCGGCAGCAACGCGTCCTGCTGGGACTTGTTGAAGCGGTGAATCTCGTCGATGAACAGCACGGTGCGCTGCCCGTTCATGCCCAGCCGGTCCGACGCCTCCCTGATCACCGCCCGGATGTCGGCGACGCCCGCCGAGACCGCGCTCAGGGAGGTGAAATGGGACCGGGTCCGCTGCGCGATCAACCGGGCGATGGTCGTCTTGCCGGAGCCGGGCGGCCCCCAGAGCACGATGGAGGAGAGGCGGTCGCTTTCGATCGCCCCGCGCAGCAGCGAACCCGGACCGATCACCTCCTCGTGACCGACGAGTTCGTCCATCGACGTGGGCCGCATGCGGGCGGCGAGCGGCGCGTTGCGGGCGGTTTGCTGGCGGCGATGCGCCTCGAAAAGATCCACGCCTCACTCGCCCGTGAGGTCGTCGATCCTGGCGTTCAGGTCGGCGACGCGGCGATGCAGCGAGTCGAGATCGGTGACGCCGAGGTCCTGCATCTCCTCGCGCAGGTCCTCGAGGCGGTCGAGTTCCAGCAGGAGTTGCTCGAGTTCGCGGTCGCTGGCCGATGCGGCGGCGCCCATGACGGCCTCCTAGGCGGTAATCGCAAGAATGACGAGCGTGACGGCACCGACGAGACCGTACTCGAACAGGTCGCGGGTGCGGGTGCGGGTGCGCTCGGTCGCCGCCAGCAGGATGCCCGATGCCAGGTAAAAGGCGACCAGCAGCACCGCGCCACCGACCCAGCCGTGGGTTTGCCACCAGTTGAGCGCAATCGCCGTTTCGGCCAGCGCGAACCCACCGAGCGCGCCGTAGATCAATCGCTGCAGGCGTGGCGCGAGCGCCCGCTCCAGCGTCTCGAGGGTGAGCAACGCCGCGATCAGTCCGGCCAGCGTGGCGGTCACGGGGGTCGGAAACTTGTTCAGGTAGATGGCGCTGAAGGCGACGAAGGCGATGATGTGGACGACCAGCGAATGCACCGTGATCGCCGACCGTTGCGAGGCGTCGGCGGCATCGTCGAGCAGGTCGCGGGCGAGCAAGGCGCCGGCGTTGCCGAAAAACGCCACCAGCGGCCCGACCGCCATCATCAGCGGGTTGTGAAAGGTGGCCACCAGCAGGATGGCGGCAAAGGTGCTGATGGCCGGCACGATCCATGCGGTGGGGTAGGCGTCCGGGCCGCGCCGGTGCTCGACGCCGTTGCCGCGGGCCGCGGTGATCTCCGCGTACTGCGCGCCCGCCCCCGCCCCGGCGATCGCCAGCACGGCCACGAACCAGAACAGCACGTTGGTGGTCTGGAATGCCGGGTAGCGGTTGGCCGACGGCTGCCCGCCCGCGTAGATGGCCAGCACGAAGACGACCACCGCCACCGCCACCGCGACGATGAGCCCCAGACCGGATCCCGGCTGATCGACCGGCTGCGCGCCGGGCGCAGGCGGACCGCCGTCAGGCCGGATAGTCACACCGCGATCCGCCGCCCCGCGATCGGGAGCGGAGGCAAAGGGGTTTGGCTGCGGTTCGGACACCCGCTCCTGCCGTCCCGGGGAGAACCTCGAGGTCATCGGCACGCCTCCGTCGCCGCCGCGGCCGCGCCGCGTCCGCATTCGCCGGGGTGATCCTACTCCCGAACGGCCGGATCAGCCAGCCTGCCCGCTTCCCGCCAGGATCTCCCGCCATGCCTGCTCGAGGGTCTCACGGGCGATGGCGCCCTCACGGAGCACCCGCACGCCATCCGGGCCAGCCTCGACGACGGTCGATGGCACGCCGCCCGGGGCGACCCCGCCGTCGAGCAGGATGTCGAACCCGGCCGGGAGTTGGGCCAGCACCTCTGCCGCCGAGCGTGCGGGCGGGTCGCCGCTCCGGTTCGCGCTGGTGGACCCCACCGCGCCGCCGGCCCGCTCGATGACCTCGATCGCGAGGAAGTGATCCGGCACGCGCACCGCGACCGTCCGCCCGCCCGCGGCGTCCCGGCCGGTGGCGGCGGCGGGCAGGCCGTCCCGCGCTGGCAGCACGATGGTCAGCGGACCCGGCCAGAAGCGGTCCGCGAGGTCCAGCAACCGGTCGTCCACCCCGGCGGCGACGTCCCGCAGGCGAGCGGGAGCGGAGAGCAGGACCGGCAGCGGTTTGGCCTCATCCCGCCCTTTCAGGTCGTAGATGCGTTCCAGCGCATCGGGAAAGGCGAGGGAAGCGGCGAGGGCATACACGGTGTCGGTGGGAAAGCTCACGACCCCGCCCTCCCGGATCCGCTCGGCCGTCCAGTCGATCGATCGCGGCGCCGAAGGGTCAAGGATCATCGGCGCGCGCCCGGCCTGGCCGGTCATGGTCCGCTCCTTTCACAGTCCCGCCTTGATCTGGACGGCGAGCGCCGCCGAAATGCCCGGCACGGTCTGCAGTTCCGCCTCCGACGCCTCGCGGATCGCCTTCACGGATCCGAATCGTTTCATAAGCGCCTGCCGTTTCTTGGGCCCGATCCCCGGGATGTCGTCCAGTTTCGAGTGAATGGCCGCCTTCGACCGCCGCTCGCGGTGGAAGGTGACGGCGAACCGGTGGGCCTCGTCCCGGATCCGCTGGATGAGGTAGAGCGCCTGCGAATCGCGGGGCAGGACCACCGGTTCCGGCAGGCCGGGCAGGAACAGTTCCTCGTTCTCCTTGGCCAGCCCGGCGATAGGCTGCTCGGTCCAGCCCACCTCGGCGAGCGCCTTCAGCGCCGCGCCGAGTTGCCCCTTGCCGCCGTCGATGATGACCAGGTCGGGCAGCGCGGCCCACTTCCCGGCGTCGGCGTCGGCATCCTCGCCGCTGCCGGCCTCGGTGGCCCGCCGGAACCGGCGGCCCACGACCTCGGCCATGCTGGCGAAGTCATTGTTTCCCTCCACCGTCTTGATG
The DNA here is from genome assembly GCA_046096285.1 of Chloroflexota bacterium. Lineage (GTDB taxonomy): Bacteria > Chloroflexota > Chloroflexia > Thermomicrobiales > UBA6265 > CADCWF01. The sequence continues at coordinate 3,758 of JBJTKE010000639.1, read as the reverse complement.
GTGAAGCGGCGGTACTCCTTCTTGGCGGGCCGTCCCTCCTCGAACACGACCATGCTGGCCACGGTATTGGTGCCCTGCGAGTGGGAGATGTCGAAGCACTCGATCCGCAGCGGCATCCGGGGCAGGTCGAGCGCGCTGGCCAGTTCGGTCAGTGCGGCCGTGGTGCGCTGCTGGTCCGTCAGGAACTTGACCCGGTTCTGCTCGAGATTCTCGGCGGCGCTCTTGGCGACCATCGCCACGAGTTGCCGCTTTTCGCCGCGCTGCGGGGTCGAGAGTTCGACCCGCGAGCCGCGGCGGGCCGCCAGCCATTCGGCGAGCAGGGCTTCCTCGTCGGCCGGGAGCGCATGCTGGAGCAGGAGTTGCGGCGGCACCAGCGCCGCCTCGGCATAGAACTGGCCGACGAACCCGGCGAGGATGTCCCCGGGAGCGTCCTCGATCCACGCCTGCATCGGGAAGAACTCGGAGCCGAGCAGTTTGCCGTTGCGCAGGAAGCCGACCTGCACGCCGGCGTCGCCGCCGGGCCCCTGCGCCACCGCGATGACGTCCGCGTTGGCGCCGCTCGGGCTGACGATCTTCTGCTTTTCGAGGACGTGGCGGATGGCCTTCAGCCGGTCGCGCTGGGGGGCGGCCCGCTAGAAGGTCCAGGCGTCGGCGGCCTGCTCCATCTCCTCCTCGATCGGGGCGATCACTTCGTCGGCGCGGCCGTTGAGGAAGAGCGCAGTGCTCTCGACCGCGCGCATGTAGGTGGGCCGATCGACCGCGCCGATGCACGGCGCCGTGCAGCGGTGAATCTGGTGGTAGAAACAGGCGCGTTCGTTGCCGGTGATGGTGATGTCGCACTTGCGGTACGGAAATAGCTTGTTGAGTTCGTTGAGCACGGTGTAGGCGCTTCCCGCCGAGGTGTAGGGGCCGAAATAGTGGCCGCCGTCGTCGACGATGCGGCGGGTCAGCACGACCCGCGGCCACTCCTCGTTGGTGATCTTCAGGTAAGGGTACGTCTTGCTGTCCTTCAGCATGACGTTGTACTTCGGCTGGTACCGCTTGATGAGTTCGTTTTCGAGGATCAGTGCTTCGGTGGCGGTGTCGGTGCGGATCACGTCGAAGTCCGCGATGGCGGCGACGAGTTCGCGGGTCCGCCGGATATGCGCCCCGGGATCCTGGAAGTAGGACCGCACCCGGTCGCGCAGGCGCGCCGCCTTGCCGACGTAGATGACGTCGCCGCGCGCGTTCTTCATCAGGTACACGCCGGGAGACTGGGCGAGAGCGCGCAGCCGGGGCGCGAAATCGGGACGGGGAGGGGCGTTCATGGGGCAAGTATAGGCTTGCAGGGCGTGCTGGCGGCCTACCCTGCGGCTATCGCCAGTTCCTCGACCGCGCCGTCCCGGATCGCGAACGCGCGAATCACCGGCCGCTCGCGGGCCTGCAGCGAGCAGAGGAGGGAGGCGGCGTCCGGCCATGCCGCGAGCGCGACGTCGGTGGACGAGGGCCACGCCGGAGAGTGGGGGTGCGAATGGTAGATGGCGACCACCTCCCACCCCTCCGCCGGCAAGGTGCGGAACTCCAGTTCGAGCAGTTGCCGCGGATCGATCTCGTAGAGTTCGTTGCCCGGCGCAAGGTTGTGCAGCCGGAACAGCCGCTCCGGCCGTCCGGCCGCGCCCGCGAGCAGCCCGCAGCACTCCCGCGGGGCATCCTCGCGGGAATGCGTCACGATCTCGGCCGCCTTCTCCGGCGGCAGCACGAAGCCAGCCCCGCTCATCCGGCGCCCCCGGCCATCGCCGGGATGATGCCGATTTCGTCGCCCGCCTTCAGCGCGGTTGCGGCCCCGTCGAGGTCGCGCACATTGGCTCCATTGACGAAGACGTTCACGAAGCGGCGGATCTGCCCGTCGGATTCCCGCACCCGCTCGGAGAATCCCGGGTAGGCGGCTTCCAGCGCATCGAGCGCCTCGGCGACGGTCGATCCGGTCGCCTCCACGCGCGCGTTGCCGCCGGTGAAGCGGCGAAGCGGGGTCGGAATCAACACCTGGACAGTCGCGGACATGGCTCCTCCGTTGATCTTCAGACGTGACCGGAAGTCGCTGGTTTTCGCTATGCGATGTCCCAGAGCCCGGTCGAAAGATAGCGGTTCCCCCCGTCGCAGCCGATGGCGACGATCACCGCCCGCTCCCCGCGGGCGGCGAGTTCGTGCCCCAGCAGGGCGCAGGCGGCGAGGTTGGCCCCGGTCGATGATCCCGCGAACAGCCCCTCGGTGCGGGCCAGCAGACGGGCGGCGTCGAAAGCGGCCTCGGTGCGGATGCCCAGCATCCGGTCGGCCCCGGAGGGGTCGAAGATGTCCGGCACGATGGCGCTCGGCAGATGTTTCAGGCCCTCGATGCCGTGAAACTCCTCGTCCGGTTGCACGCCCACGATCGTCACGCCGCCAGCATCCCGGAGGAAGCCCCCCGCTCCCATCAGGGTGCCGGTGGTGCCGAGCGCCGCGACTAAATGGGTGAGTTCCCCGCCGGTTTGCCGCCAGATTTCCGGCCCCGTGGTGGACCTGTGGGCGGCGACATTCGCCGGGTTGCCGTACTGGTTGGCGTAGAAGAACCCATCGGGGCGTTCCCCGGTCAGCGTCCGCACAAGGCGGATCGCACCGTCCGATCCTTCGTAGGGGTCGCTGTAGGTGACCTGCGCTCCGTACGCGGCCAGCGTCCGCTTGCGCTCGCGAGACGCCGACTCCGGCACCACGAGATGAACCGGGATGTCGAGCGCCGCCCCGAGCAGGGCGTAGGCGATGCCGGTGTTGCCGCTTGTCGAGTCGATCAGCGCCTGCCCGTTGCCGAGGAGGCCGTCGGCCAGCGCGTGCCGGATGATGGAGAGCGCGGTGCGGTCCTTGATCGACCCGCCGGGGTTCACCCACTCGGTCTTCAGCAGGATGCGGATCGAATCCGGCAGCCCCGAGGCGCGGGCGAACGCATCGACCGGCAGCAACGGGGTGTCGCCAATGGCGCGCACCGCCGCGACGCGGTCGAGCGCGGGCAGTTCGCGCCCGGGTCCGGACGACGGGCCGGGCCGTTCAATGGCGATGGTCATCGGTCACTCCTTTCGCCGCCGGGAAGCGACGGAGCATAATCGGGTTCTTGATCCAGATAGTAGCATTTCCGGGAAACAGGCCGTCTTCAATGGCTCGTCTCCCGCATGGAGATATCCCCCAGCCGGTCCCGCAACTGCCGCGCCAACGCCGCCGCCGCCGGATGCGCGCCGTGAATCGCGATCGCCAGATCCGATGGCAGGCGCGGCGCCTGGTCGAGCGCGGTCAGCCGTTGCGTCTCCGGTTCCTCCCACGGGCCGGCACGCTCCGCGCCGGGGCCGCGCGGCTGCAGCGCGCGCCAGAGCAGTTGCGCCGCGAGCAGCGTCGAGCAGACCGCCGTCAGCGGCACGCCCTCCCGCTCGCCTGCCAGGATCGCGGCCCGCAGCGGAACCGCGGCGGCGAGTTCGGCGGCGGGCGCCGGGTCTCCCCCGAGCCGCAGCGCCACCCGCTGCCGGGGATGGGCGAACGAGGCGAGCAGTCCGCACGGGGAAGTGGCAAAGCCCCCTCCGATGACCGAAACGGCGATCGGCCGCCCGGCGCCAAGCCGGCGTGGCAGCACCGCCTCGTGGAAGCGATCGGCTCCGGGCGCGGTTGGCCGGGTTTCCCAGGCGCCTGCCGCTCCCAATCCGACCGCCAGACCGCCTGCGGGACGCCATCGTCTTCCCGACCGACCGCCACGGCGCGCCCGC
>JBJTKE010000638.1:0-5314 GCA_046096285.1 Chloroflexota bacterium | reverse complement strand
GAGGCGTCGACCACCATGCCGCCAGCGACGGCGAAGGGATAGTCGCCGAACCGCTCCGAGAAGAAGGCGATCACCGGGGGAGTCAACGCCTCGAGTTGCTCCCGCTGCCAGCCGGGAACGGCCTCGCCGTAGGCGTAGCGGTGCGCCGGGCCGCTGTCGGCCTGCGGCGTCACGATCTCGATCTTCCCGGCGTAGAAAGTCACCAGGTAGCTCGCCATCGGCTCCGCCGCCGACTATGTGTCCTCGTCACAGAGAGACCGCTCGGGCGACGTCCGGGCCGTCTTCGGCGACCGGCGTAGCCAGCGTGGCGCCAGCCTCCAGCGCGCCGGGGGTGGCGAAGGCAGAAAACACGCGCTGCAGATCGGCCGCGGTCGGGGCCTCCAGGCCAAGCGGCTTCCCGTGGTAGCGGGTGACCACCTCGAAGGTGGCGCCGGCGGCCAGCGGTTGGGCGGGAACGACGGAGAGTTCCTGCCCGTCGCGGCTCCATGCGGCGGGCATCCCGTCGACGGTAATGCCGTCGATCTCGAGTCCGGTGAAGTCGAGGTTGAAGCGGCACAGGTCGGCATGCGCCAGGGCGGTCATGGTCGCCACGCCGGAGCGGATCGCACCGCCGCCAACGTCGAGATCGAGGTCGAGCAGGTAGGCGCTGGCGTCGTACCCGCTGTTGCCCATCAACGGATAGTAGCCGTCGCCGATGCCGCTGCTTCCCGCCGTGCAGCCCGCCTCGGCCAGCGAGACGGCCGGCAGCACGGCCCACGCCTGCGCCAGCAACATCCCCGCAACAAGGAGCTTTGCAATCATCCCGTTCCTCGCGCCCCCGGGTTGATTCATCAGCCATCCGAAACGGCTCCCGGACCGGGGCGGAGCCATTCTAGCCGCCGGCGCGTGGGCGGCGGGGCCGGGGCAATGACCGCGGGCCCCGGCACACGAAACGCGGAGCCCGGCAAGCCGGACCCCGCGCTCGTTGGCCGCGATCGCCGCGTCAGGCCGCGGCGCCCGGGTCAGGACAACTTCAGGCAGCCCGCGTAGGCGGTCAGCGTCCGGTCCACGCCGCTCTCGTTGCGGGCCGTGACCGCAAAGTGCGTGCTCGGCAGGTTCGGGACCGCCTTGAAGACGAACACATTGTGATTGTCGGCATCGTACCCGCCGGCAACCACGGTGTACCCGGCAGCGCATTGCGCGATCACCGTGTCCGCCGTCTTGTCGGGCAGATTCTTGCTGTTCTCGACCCGGACGAAGACCGGGTTCCAGGCAGCCCCCGTGACGCCCTGCGGCCCGATCGGGCCAGTCGAGCCGATCGCGCCGGTCGAGCCGACGGGGCCGACGGGTCCGGTGGCGCCCGTGTTCGCCGCCGTGCCGGGCACGCCCTGCGAGCCGGTCGAGCCGGTCAAGCCGATGGGACCCGTCGCGCCTGTGTTCGCGGCCGTGCCAGGCACGCCCTGCGAGCCGGTCGGGCCGGTCAGGCCGATGGGGCCAGTCGCGCCCGTGTTCGCGGCCGTGCCAGGCGCGCCCTGCGAGCCCGTAGGTCCAGCCGGGCCGGTGCGTCCGGTCGGCCCGGTGACGGTGCTTGCCGGGCCGGTCAGACCCTGCGGGCCGGTCCCCCCCTGGGCGCCGGTGCTGCCCTGCGGGCCGACCGGGCCGGTCACGGTGCTGGCCGCGCCGGTCGTTCCCTGCGGGCCGGTCGATCCCTGGTTGCCCTGCGGCCCCTGGGGTCCGGTCGGTCCGGTCTCGGTGCTTTGGGCGCCGGTGAAGCCCTGCGGCCCGGTGTTGCCCTGCGGACCGGCGGGGCCGGTCACCGTGCTCGCCGCGCCGGTGAAGCCCTGGGGGCCCGTCGCGCCCTGGTCGCCCTTCGCCCCGGCCGGCCCGGTGACGGTGCTCGCGGCGCCGGTCGCGCCCTGGTCGCCTTTTGCCCCGGCCGGGCCGGTCGGGCCGTCGGAGCCGGTGGCCCCCTGCGGCCCGGTGTCGCCCACGCCGGGACCTTGCGGTCCCTGCGGGCCGGTGACGCCGTTGGAGCCGTCCGCGCCGGAAGGCCCGGTCGGCCCGGTCGGCCCGGTCGGTCCCTGTTCGAGCGCGCCGGTGGGCTGGCACGTTCCAACCGCCTGGTCGCAGTTCTTCGACTGGCACTGGTTGTTGCTGGAGCACTTGCAGTTGTTGGGCCGGTTCGAGTTCTGGTTGCACTTCTTCTTCTTGTTCTTCTTCTTCTCGCTCTCCGGATCACCGGCTCCGGTCCCGGCCCCGGAACCGCCCGCCGGCCCGCCGGATGGGCCGTCCTTCCCGCCATCCTGCGCCCCGGACGCGCCGCCGCCCTTCTTCTCCTCGCCGCCGCCGGCGTCCTTGCCCTTGCCCTTGCCGCCGCCCTTGTCGTCGGCGGCGACCGCGGCGCCAAGCCCGGCAAGGGCAAGCACCCCGGCCCCGGCGGCCGCCATGTGTTGCACCGCGGACCGGCGCGGACTCGGGTTGCTCATGGCACGGGTGAGGGCGTCGAACTCCTGTTCGTCCATCGGTTCCTCCTTCCGGCTCCCTGCCGGACTGCGCGCCGGGCGCTTCCGCTGGCCACGGCGATGCGCGCAGCGGGTCTACCGTGCATGGCGCACATGAGTTGCCGGTGATGTGAGGGTTGGTTCCGCATGAAATCGCCGCGCCCGGTTCGGCGGCGTTCATCGGCGGCGCGTCCGGGCCGCCCGATCCCCGCCAGTTCGGGCGATGGCACGGATCTTGCGGCGGCAATGCGTTCAATGCAGCAGCCAGCGCCGGACACCGAACCGCCGCGCGCAAACCGGAGAGATCCCATGACGGCCCCTTCCCGGGAAACCGTGGCCGAGACGGTGCGCATTCCCTGCGGCGCGGCGACCCTCACCGGAACGTTTGCGCGACCGTCGGCCGCCGACTCGGTGATCCTGTTCGCCCACGGCAGCGGCAGCAGCCGCCGCAGTCCTCGCAACAAGGCGGTCGCCGCCGAATTGCAGCGGGCGGGATTCGCCACCCTCCTGCTCGACCTGCTGACCGCCGGGGAGGACCGCATCGACGCCATGACCCGCGAGCACCGCTTCGACATTCCGCTGCTGGGCAGCCGCCTCGTCATGGCGATCGACTGGCTCTCGGCGAACGGGTGGGACCGCCCGGCGGACATCGGCCTGTTCGGCGCCAGCACCGGCGCCGGGGCGGCCCTGATCGCGGCCGCGCAACGCCCGCGGCTGGTTGGCGCGACCGTCTCCCGCGGCGGCCGCCCCGATCTCGCCGGCCCGGCCCTGCCCCGGGTGACCGCGCCGACCCTGCTGATCGTCGGCGGCGACGACGAACCGGTGATCGCGCTGAACCGGCAGGCGATGGCCGCGATGACCTCCTGCCCGGTGCGCCTCGCGATCATCCGAGGCGCCACCCACCTCTTCGAGGAACCGGGCACGCTCGAGCAGGTCACCGCGCTGGCCCGCGACTGGTTCCTCGCCCACCTGTCGCGCCGGGCTCCCTCGGCGCACTGACCTTCCGGGAGCCGAAAGCGCGCCTCCTGTCACACCTCCGTAGCGCGCAGGCAGGTGCATCGCGCCGTCACGAGCGTCGTGACGCCCGAACCCTTGCTCTCGCGCACCAGCGCCACGGTGCAGGTTCGCGCCGCCGGATCGGTCGCGATCGCCGACGGCCAGATGGAGCCCTTGAGTCCGTTCGCCAAGGCGTACCGCGCGTCCACCGGGATCGTTCCCGCGGGACAGGTGGTGGTCACGGTGACGGTCGAGCCGGCCGGGTCGCCGAGCAACCCGGTCTCTCCGGGCGCCTCGGTGGTGAACACCCCCGGCGCCGGCCCGGTCTGTCCCGTTGCTCCAGTTGGCCCGGTTGGCCCAGTTGCGCCGACCGCGCCCGACGGGCCGGTGATGCTGGAATCGGCGCCCGGATAGCCCGTCGGGCCGGTCGCTCCGGACGCACCGGTAGGCCCGCCCGGCTGGCCCGTGGGACCAGTGACCCCGTGATCCCCGGGCTGCCCGGTCGGGCCGGTCGGGCCGCCCGGCTGGCCGGTCGGGCCGGGCAGTCCATCGACGCCGCGCTCACCGGTCGGGCCGGTCGGCCCGCCGAGCGGCCCGGTCGGGCCGGCGACACCCGGAAGACCGGTCGGTCCGGTCGGACCAGTCACCCGCGAGGCCTCCCCGGTGGGTCCGGGAGCGCCCCCCGGTCCGACTGTTCCGGTCGATCCCGTCGGCCCGGCTGGCCCCTGCGCGCCGGTTGCGCCGGTCATCGACGGCAGCGACTGGTTCTTCCAGTAGCCCGCCGGTTCATCGAACATCAGCGTCTGGCCCGCGGCCGGGCCGTCGATCCTGACATCCGACAACTCGGAGAGTTCGAGATAGTTCTGGATGTTGACGTAGATTTCGCCGGGGCTTCCCTGGCTGAGGCAGATGCCGATGCGCACCGCGTGGTTTGGCGCGGGCGGAAATTCGGTCGTCAGCCCGCCCGGTGTCACAGGCGACAGGTACACGATGCCGCCCTCATTGAGCCCGCTCGTGTCGATGCCCCGTACCAGCCCGTTCAGCGTGACGTAGCCCAGTTCGCCCGGGGCGATGCTCTCGGTGAGCACCCCGAGCGTCGTCGCGGAGGTCGTCTCGGTGTCGGCGAGCGCCAGTTCAACGCTGACCCTCCCGGCGTAGGAACTGCTGACGAACACCGCCGCGCCCGCAGGCAGCGTCGACGTGGTCTGGTTGATGACCCGCTGCACGAACTCCTGACCGATCTGGAGCGTGACATTGCCCCCGGCCAGTTGCACCTCGAGCGTGCCATCGGGTTCGTTCCACATCAGCCTTCCGGGCGCTCGCGCCGCCACCGGGCTGGTCGAGAACTGGATGTACTCTGGCGTGGCGATGGACTCGATCCCGGTCACCGCGCCCAGCATCGGCGCGCCAGTCGGCCCGGTCGCGCCGCTCGCTGCGGTCGGTCCGGTCGGTCCGGTCGGTCCGGGCACGGTCGACGGCGCTCCCGCCTGCCCGGTCGGCCCGGCCACCGCCGAATCCTGGCCAGCAGGCCCGGTCGGGCCCGTCACCAGAGAATCGCCGCCGGCCGGCCCGGTCGAACCGGCCGGGCCGGTCGCTCCGTCGGCCCCGGTCGCGCCCGCCGCCCCGGTCGCGCCCAGCGTGCCGTCCGCCCCGCCTGCACCCGTCGGCCCCGTGCCGCCCGAAGCGCCATCCATCCCGGGCGCTCCCGTCGGGCCAGTCGTGCCCTCCGGGCCATCCGCACCGCGCCCCCCGGTTGGCCCGGTTGCGCCATCGGCACCGTCAGCGACTGGCGAGCATAGCGGCCCGGGCGCGAGGCCCGAACACTTTTATCATCCTTC
>JBJTKE010000637.1:0-5236 GCA_046096285.1 Chloroflexota bacterium | reverse complement strand
GCGGCCGGGGCCTGCCGCAGGGGGGCGGTTTCGGCGAGCCCACGCTGAGCCGGGGCCGCGGGCGGGGCGGGTGCGAACTTGCCGGCGTCCGGTTCGGGACCGACTGTCCCCGGGCGGGAGCGCGGGCTCAGGGCCGGCTCGAGTTCCACATCGTCGCCATTGATCGCGCGGACGATCCAGCCGACGACGATGACCGCGAGGACGAAGGCCGCGGCGGCGAGAAGCACGAGGTCGAAGCGGTTGAGCAGGACGCCAGTGACGTAGCCGTCGTCGAGCGCCTCACCCGGATCGAGGTTCCCGGCGATGGCGCGCAGCAGGTAGCCGAGGAAGATCGCGCCGTTGACCGCGGCGAGGATGCCGCCTGCGATCCGGGACCAGGCGGACGGCCGGCTGGCTGCGATGGCCCCGCCCGCTCCGTAGCCGACGAGGAACGTGCCAGCCAGCAGGATGCCCAATTCGACCGCGAACGTGGCGACACCGGAGCCGAGGCCCGTGCGGGCGGCCAGCCAGCCCCCGAACCGCTCGCCCCACTCGCCGATGATGACCGCGGCGAGCAGCAGACCAGCCGAGACGAGGGCCTCCCGGCCGACGCCCCGGCGGACGCCGAACGGCACGAACAGCAGGATGATGAAACCCAGCAGCAGGTCGAGCAGCAGTTGCGAGGAGAGGTCCGGCACGAGCGACTCCCTTGGCCCCGTCGCCAGCGCGCCGCGGGCCCAGGCCGCGGACCGCGGCGGTGTGGGTGATCGTTCCCCGGGTGCGACGCATGACGGTCAACCGCCACTCCCCCCGGGGGACGTGGCCAGCCGCGCCGACACCGTCACGAGTCTAGCACACCGGCGCGGCCGGACCGTGGCCACGCTGTCAAGATTAGGTGATTCCGTGGTAGCATCGCCGGTTAGCAAGATTGAACGTCAAGCCGCCGGTAAAATGTCTCCGCGGCGCCAGCAAAGGAGCATCTCATTCCCGCCTCGTCCACTCGCCAGGGAACTGCGGTCAAGGAACCGGCAGAACGCCTGGCGACGCCATCAGCCCGCAGCCTCCAGGCGGCCGCGCCGCAGCGGCCGATGGAATGGCGACGCATCGACCTTCACCTGCACACGCCCGCCTCCGTCGATTACCAGGACCCGCGGGCGACGCCGCTCGACCTGCTGCGACGGGCCGAGGAAGCAGGCCTCGACATCATCGCGTTCACCGACCACAACTCGGTCCGCGGCTACGCCGACATGTGGCGCGAGATCGAGGACCTGGAACTGCTCGAGTTCCTGAAGCGCATCGAGCCGAAGGAGCAGGAGCGGCTCGATGAGTATCGCCGCCTGCTGCGGCGGGTGCTGGTGCTTCCCGGGTTCGAATTCACCGCGACCTTCGGATTCCACGTGCTGGCCATCTTCCCGGAGGGCACGTCGGTCAGGCTGATGGAGCACCTGTTGCTGCTGCTCGGCGTTCCCGAGGACCGCTTCGGGTCCGGCGAGGTCGGCGCGACCAGCGATGTGCTGCGGGCCTACGAGGTGCTCGCCGACCACGGCGCGCTGGTGATCGGGGCGCATGTCAACTCGTCGCACGGCGTCGCCATGCAGGGCCTGAAGTTCGGGGGACAGACCAAGATCGCCTACACGCAGGACGAGCACCTGCACGCGCTCGAGGTGACCGATCTCAACCTTGGGCCGCACCGCCGCTCGACGGCCAAGTTCTTCAACGGCTCCAAGCCGGAGTACCCGCGACGGATGCACTGCATCCAGGGGTCCGACGCGCACCGGTTGCTGCGGGACCTCGAGCGTGAGACGCAACTCGGGATCGGGGACCGGCCCACCGAGGCGCTCCTGCCGGAGGTGTCGTTCGCAGCCCTGAAGGACCTGTTCCTGAGCGAGGAGTTCGACCGCACCCGGCCGTTCGTGCCGGCGCCGGCCGATCCGGTGAAGGCGGCGCGGCTCGATGGCAACACGGCAGCGCAGGCGTTCCACGAGAGCCTGAGCACGAAGCGCACCGGCGTGACCCACGTGCTGCGCGACCTGGTGGCCTTCGCCAACGGAGAGGGCGGCGTCATCATCGTGGGAGCAAGCGCGGCGGAAAAGCGGGCGGTGCATGGCGTCGGCGACGCCGATGCGGCCATCGCGGAATTGCGGGCCGGGGCAGCGCGGGACATCACGCCGGCCGCGCCGTTCGAGGCCGAGAAAATCGTTTCGGACGGCAAGCCGGTGCTGCTGGTGACGGTGCCGCCGGGTCCCGAGCGGCCGTACGCGCTTGCCCCGGGCGCCATCCTCGTCCGCAAGGGTGGCGAAACCGTGACTGCCAGCCGCGATGAGATCGTGGCGATGGTGACCGGGGCGGCGCCCGTGGCCCGGCGCGCGGCCCCGGCCGCGCCGCCCTCCGCTGGGACTGGTCCCTCCCCTGCCGCGCCCCAGCCGCGGGCGACTGCCCCGGCCGTGCCGGTGACGTCAGAGGCCCCCCCGGCGCCAGCGGCGAAGCCGAAGCAACCTTCCTCACCCGCTCCGAAAACGCCCGCGCCGCTGGCCGGAAAGGCCGGGTCCGCGCCGTCCCAACCGCCGGAGGCCGAGGCGCGGCAGGCGGCCGTCGCTCCCGAACCAGCGAAGACCGCGCCACGCCGATCCAGGGGACGGAAGGCGAAACCGGCAGCGGCCGAACTCGCGGTGGAGCCAACACCCGCTGCGCCGCCAGCCGCAACCGGCGCCGGCGCGGCCATGACCGATGCGTTCCCGATCGTCGAGGAACCGGCGGAGGCCGACCCGATCGTTCCGAAGTCCGGCGTCGAGGTGGTGGCAAGCTACGAGCGCGGAGGCCAACGCTTCTACACCCTGCGAGACCTGAAGGCGAACACCTGGGCGCTCCATGTGCCGAAGGAGTGCGAGCGGCGCCTCTGGCGAACGGCGATCGCCCAGCATGAGGAGCAGGCGGTCGACGTCTCGAAGGTGAAGTGGGCCGGCGATTTTGGACTCTGGAAATCGTACCGGCCGCGAGGGAGCGAGCGACGCTACCACCTCGTGCACCGCGGGGAGACGGGTCTGCGCGTGTTCTACGGGGTGAGCGAGGCGGGCATGGACGGCCCGTGGAGGGCGCTCGCCCCATCCGCCACGAAGGAGTCCTGAGCCCGCGCCGAATGGTGCGGGGAGGGCCGGGTGCGGCCCTCCCCGTCTGCGCAGCAGGCGAAACCGGCCGAACTAGCCCTCGGTGACCACGACGTTGTTGTCGAAGATGACCGGGAGGCGGCCAGTCCACGAGCCGTGGCGGGCGCCCTTCAGCGTCTTTCGCTGGAGGAACATCGGGGCCCAGTTGGCGATGGGAATGTAGACGGCATTGTCGAGCATGAGTTGCTCTGCCTGGCGGAAGAGGTCGTTGCGGGCCGCGGGGTCGACCTCGAGGTCGGCCTGGGCGACGAGCGCGGCGAACTGTGCCGCGGCGTCGCCGGGCGCGAACTCGCCGACCGGAGGATTGTCGGGCGCCCAGTTGAACACGCCGAGCATGTAGGGGGAATCCGGGGAGAAGACCTCGGTGAGCAGGTGCGGGGTGTCGGCGACGTTCTGCCAGCCGATGATGTCGAACTGGCGGCCCCCGGCCGCGGCCTGGGCCTCGGCGATCTGCTCGAGGGTGCGGGTGTCGTCGAAGAGGAGCGTGACGCCGAGATTGCGCCCGAGCATGTCCAGCACGTTGCGGACCCGGTCCTTCTCCTCGTCGGAGTCCTCGGCGGGATGCATGTAGATGACGTCGGGCCAGGTTTCGAGCGAGTAGCCCGCCTCGGCGATCAGCGCGCGGCCTGCCTCGACGTCGAAGGCCGGGGCTTTCGGGGGATCGTAGCCCGCGAGATCCTGCAGCACCGGCGGGGAGAAGGACTCGGCTGGACGCCAGGTGTTCTCGTAGATCTCCGCGTAGCGCTGCCGGTCCATGGCCAGCGCAAAGGCGCGGCGGACGCGGACGTCGTCGAACGGGGGTTGCCGGAAGTCCATGGCCAGCGAGCGGACCGACCCTGCACGCTGATCGAGCACGACGAGGTCGGCGCTGAGGGCGGGATCGGCTTCCACCTCGGCCTTGAGGGACAGCGGAACGTCGGCGGACACCGCCTCGCCTGCGATGTAGAGGTCGAGGGCGGCGCGAGCGGCATCGGGACCGGTGAGAATCGGCCAGCGAACCTGCGCGATCGAGGGGTTGGGCCCGTTGAAATGGTTCGGGTTGGGGACCATCGAGAACTCCTCGTCGAGGACGTAGGAGTCGAAGGTCCAGGGGCCGGCGCCTGCGCCGTTGAGGACGAAGTCAGGCTCGCCGTAGGTTGCGAGAACCGCCGGATCGACCACGGCCCAGACGAAGGCGGCGAGGTAACTGGGGAAGTAGTTGACCGGTTGACCGAGGATGACCTCGACGGTGCGGTCGTCCGGGGCGTTGAAGCCGAGGGCGGCCCCGGGAACGCCGGCAAGCCAGTCGTCGTAGCCGGCGACGTGGCGCATGAACCCGGCCATGGGCGAGGGATTCGCGGGGTCGAGCGCGCGCAGCCATGAGGCGACAAAGTCGGTGGAGAGCACCGGGTTGCCGGAGGCGTAGACGAGCCCCTCGCGCAGGGTGAAGGTGTAGACGAGACCATCCTCGCTGACGACGGCATCGGCGGCGAGATCGCGGACGACCCGCCCGTTCTCGTCGTAGCCGAGGAGACCGGCCCACACATTCGGGTAGGCGACCCAGAACCCGCCGAAATCGGCGGACCGGTGGGGGTCGAGGGTGACTGGCTCGCCGTAGGCGTCGAAGGGGACCGTGACTACGGCGTCCTGCACGACGGGGGCGTCCTGGGCCGGGGGGGCCGCCGCCACGCCGCCGATGCCGAAGCGCGCGGTCGCAGCCGCGCCGGCGAGAATCGCGGACCAGCGCAGCATGTCCCGCCTTGTAGCGGCGGGAGCGCTTCCGCGAAGCGTTTCCCAGAGGGCGCGCCGCTCGGCCGCCTCGCCCACGAACCTGTCGTTGTCTTGCCGCCATCCGGGCATCCGGTGGACCTCCTTCGTCTCGAACAAGCCGCCGGGAAGCATAGGGCGTTTCGGCGGCGATGGTCATCCGGGCAGCGCGGGCCAGGGCGCGGCCGGGTCACCGGTCACAACGCGTGGGAGCGCCCTGCGGTTGCGCTGCCGGGAAACGACCGGGGAACGCAGCGGCGGGAGCGCTCCCGCACTCCCGCCGCCGCCTGCCGATCTCGCCGGGCTATTCGGCGATGGCGATGAGGGACGAGGACTTGCGCATGCCG
>JBJTKE010000636.1:0-13981 GCA_046096285.1 Chloroflexota bacterium | reverse complement strand
CGCCCGGGCCGCGCCGCCCGGCGGCGGCCTCCGCGTCGGGCGCCGCGCGTCCCGCAAGACCGGCCAATCCGCCGGCTGCCCCGAGTGCCCCGAGTGCCCCGAGTGCGCCCAGTGCGGCCTTCAATCCGACGCGCCGCGTGCCTGCGCCTCCCAGCAGCCGCGCGATCCCGTCGAATGCTGCCTGATCCATCCCCTTGCTCAAGAGCCGAACATGAGATGAGTATATTCTGTTTTTTGAGATATGAACATGGATTTGATTGTTGGTTGCCGTTGCCGGCCCACACCGCGCACGCTGGCCCGCCGGCCCGCCGCCCGGCCATCGGGAACCCCGCCTCGCCCCTGCGACCGCGGCGTCAGCCCCGCGTGACCATCCCGGCCACGCCCCGCACGATGCCCAGCAGCGCCATCGCCGCCGCCGCCTCCAGCACCAGCAGCGAGATGATGACGATGGTGCCGGTGTGGTCGATCTGCCCGATCGCCATCAGCAGCAACGCCCCGATCAGCAGGATCAGCGCCGATCCCAGCATCGAGGAGGCGCGGGTCGCGGTGAACCAGCTTCGCGCCGGCTCCGGCACCGCTGCAACAGTTCCGGCGGTCGCGGGCATCGCGGCCCCGCATTGCGAGCAGTAGCGGTCGGACGGCTGCTGGACGGCGCCGCATTCGGCGCAGCGGATGGCATCGGTCACGGGGCGGCGCTCCCCTCGGTGGTCGGGTGGTCATCGGCGGCAGCGCCGCCGCGCGGGAGCGTCCCGCACCGATGCCGCGTCGTCAAGCGGCGCGGCCATCCCGCCTATGGTACAAGTGCGGGGGATGCCCCGGCAGGGGCTCTGCAACCCGCGGCCTCCGCCGCGACGGGCGCGGAACGGGCGCGTGACCGGCACACGGGGCACCATGCACGACGACCACCACAACGGAAACGACCGCGACGGCCGGCGACCGGCGGACGCCGCCAGCGGCGCTGGCTCGGCCCTCATCTACTGCGGCCTGTGCGGCGCCCTCAACTCCGCCGGCAACCACTTCTGCGCCGCCTGCGGCACCACCCTCGTCGACGCCTTCCACGCCACCGAGGGCGTGCGCGTCTTCGAGCGCGCCGATCCCGCCGCCCGCATCGTCGAGATCATCCCCTCCGGCTCAGAACTCGACATCGTCGAGGGCACCATGGAGGTGCCAGCCGACTGGATCCGCGTCCGCATGGTCAACGGCAAACTCGGCTTCGTCCGCGCCGCGGATGTCGGCGCGGGCGCCCCGCCGCCACCGGATCAGGTGCTCCCCGATCCCGACATCAACAAGCACGCCCGCGGCTGCGTCAGTTCCGGGGCGGCGCTCGGCGCGCTCGGCCTCGCCGTCGTGCTCGCCCTCTTCGGCCTCGCCATCGTGCTCCGCGCCCGCCCGGAGGACGCGGGCATCCTCTGGCTGTTCTACTGTCTCGCGGTCATCCCGCTCATGACCCTCACCATCGGCATGTACGTCGGCGCCCGCAGCCGCGAGGACCGCATCGCCAGCGAGGCCGAGGACCTCGCCGCCGAGCGCCGCCGCGCCGCCTCCGACGGCTGACGCCGCCGCCCAGCCGGGCGGCATTCCCCCGCCTCCACGGCCTGCCAGCGCCATGACCGCCCTCGCCGCCACCCTCCACGATCCCGAGGCCCGGATGCTGCCGCTGCTCCAGCGGCACGCCCCCCTGCTCGCCCGCTACGCCGCCGCCGCCGTCGCGGTCAGCCCCGCCACCGACGCCCGGCTGCCCCGCCTGCTGGACGCCGCCGGCGCCCGCCCCATCCCCGGCGGCCCCGAGATCGGCCGCGGGCGGCGAAACGCCGTCGCCGCCGCCAGCCACGCCGCCCGCGAGGACGTGCTCTGCATCGACTTCGACCGCTGGCTGCACTGGGCCGACACCCACCCCGACGAACTCCTCGCCCTGCCGGACCGGCTCGCCCGCAAGCGCCCCGCGCCGTGGTACGCCTGCGTCGGCCGCACCGCCCGCGCCTTCCGCACCCACCCCGCCGTCCAGCAGGCCTGCGAGGCGCCCACCAACCGCGCCATCTCGCTGGCCGCCGGGCAGGACCTCGACGCCACGGCGGGCTGCTGCTGGCTCTCCCCGCAGGGCGTCGTCGTCGTCCTCTCCCACTCCACCGAGGAGACCAACGCCACCGATCTCGAATGGCCCGCCTTCATCCTCCGCCACGACCCCCTGCGCCTCACCGGCATCCGCACGGAAGGCCTCGAGTTCGAGACGCCGGATTTCTTTCCCCGCGAGATCGCCGCCGCCGGCGGCCGCGACGCCTGGATCGCCACCGCCTACGAGCGCCCCGCCGTCTACGCCGCCCGGCTCAAACTCGCCGCCGACTCCGCCGCCGCCCTCGCGCGCGTCCGCCTGGCCCGGTAGCCGTCGGCGCGGGGCACAGCACGGGGACAGGGGTTTAGGGTGAGGGCAGACGCCCGGACTGGCGCGGAGTTTCAACCCTGTCCGGCGAGGTCACCGTGGCCGGCAGGCGGCGGCCCCCGCCGGAGGCAGGGCCGCCGCGAAACCGGACCGGTTGCCGCGCCCGGTCAGTAGGCGCAGTTCGCCACCGGGCTGTAGGTCGCCCCGCCGTCCGTGGAGCGCACGCACTGGGGTTCCGAGGTGTTGCCCGACACCTTGCCCGGCGCCCCGGTGACCGTCACCTGGCCGGCCGCCGTGCGCACCGCGGCGATGCCGCTTCCCTTGTCCGGGGGAGCGCTGTTGCCGGTGATGGACACCCCATCGCCGAGCGCCACCGCGACGGTGATCCCGTCCCCGGCGGAGGCGAGGACGCCGCCGCCGGCACGCTTCAGCGCAGTGTTCCCGGTGATCGTCGTGCGGCTGATCGTGAGGATCGAGTTCCGCTTGTTCGATTCGAGCACGATGCCGCCAATGCCGTCCGTAATGGTGCAATCGGTGAAGGTCAGGTCGAGGTCGTTGCCGAGAATCACCGGTTGGCCGGCGGCGTCGCCGCTGAACGAACAATTGCTGAACGTCATCGCGCTGGGATCGCCGGCGCCATCGCCGCCGACGTAGGCCCCGGCGCCGTCCATCGTGCAATCCCGGATGGTCGCGGTGAAGTGCCCATACGGGTAGAGGCTGTAGTACCCGCTGTCGCCCCGGAAGGTGCATCCCTTGACGTCCAGCGCCGCCATCGCCGCCGCCGACGATCCCGACGCGCCAAGCCCCGCCGTCGCCGACCCCTCGAACTCGATGTTCCTCACCGTCAGCGTCACGTTGTCCGTCGCGCTCAGCGTGTAGTACTGGCTCGGCTGGAGGATGACCCCCGGCGCGCCGCCGCAGGCCTCGATCCGCAGCGATTGCGTGACATCCGCGCTGCCCGCGGTGTTGACCCACGTGCCCGGCGCGATCTTGATCCTGCCATCGGCGGGCGGCGTGGCCAGCGCGCTCGCCAGGTCGCTGAACGGGCAGCCCGAGGCGCAGACGGTGCAGGCTACCGCCGCGCAGGCGCCGTCCGCGCAATCCTGCGAGTAGCAGTCGTCATTGCCGGAGCAGGCGGCCCCGGTCGGCAGCAGGCAGTAGGTCCCGGCCGGGTTCTCGCCGTCATACTCCTGGCAGACGGCGTTCGCATCCTCGCAGGTGTCGGCGGGCCTGCAGGCCCGGCCCGTCGCCACCAGCGCCTGGCAGACGCCAGCCTTGCACTGATACGACTTGCAGCACTCCGACGACCGCTTGCACGCATCCCCCCGGTGCACGCACTTCTGCCGCCGCGGGCAGACCCCGTTCCTGCAGGGCGCGCCCCCGCAGCAGGTCTGCGACGCCGTGCAGGGCTTGCCGCGCTTCAGGCAGCGGCAGCGGCCGGCCTTGCCGCCCTTGCCCGCCGAGCAGTAGCCGGTGCAGCAGTCCCGGTCGGCGCGGCAGGCGTTGTCCGATCCCTTCGGGCCGCAAGGGCCGGCAGGCCACGGGCCGCCCGCCGGCATCCTGCCGGGCTTCGCCGCGGCATCCTCCCCGGCGCCCCTGCCGAGCGCCGCCGCCACCCCGGCGGCCACCGCCGCCCGCAGGCCCACCCGCCGCGTGGCCGCCCCGCCAAGCATGCGTGCGAGGTCATCGAATACGGACGTGTCCACGATTCCTCCTTCCCGCTTCCCGGGCTTCCGGGGCGGTCTTGCCGGCGCCGCGTCACGCCACGTCACGCCGGCGCACTCTCCGGCGGCATGCTATCCGCGGCTGCCCGCCCGGACAAACGGGTCCCGCACACCACCCACCCGCGGGCCACACGGGTTCCACACGCTTCCCACACAGCGCCCACCGGGGAACGCCGCATCCCGCCGCCACCGCCACGAACAGCCCGGCTCCCTCGCACAGGGTGAAGGGAGCGGGGTTGGACTGAGGGCAGATGAACGCACCGGACGGCAGACGGCAGCCAGGCGCTGTGGAACCGGCAGTGACCGCCGCCCGCCCTACTTGTCCAGCGACCGCAGCAGCCGCAGGCCGTTCAGCACCACGATCACCGTGCTGCCCTCGTGCCCCACCACGCCCAGCGGCAACGGGATGCCCACGAACAGCGCGCTGATCACCAGCGCCACGATCACGCACAGCGCGAACGCCAGGTTCTGCTTGATCACCCGCCGCGTCTTGCGGCTCAGCTCGATCGCGTAGGGCAGGCGGGTCAGATCGTCCGCCATCAGCACCACGTCCGCCGTTTCCAGCGCCACGTCGGTGCCTGCCCCGCCCATCGCGATGCCGAGGTTCGCGGTCGCCAGCGCCGGGGCGTCGTTCACCCCGTCGCCCACCATCGCCACCGTGCCTTCCTTCTTCAGCCGCTCGATGACGACCAGTTTGTCCTCCGGCAGCAGATCCGCCTGCACGTTCGGGATGCCCAGTTCGTCGCCGATGGCGCGGGCCACCGTCGCGTTGTCGCCGGTCAGCATCACGATGTTCTTCACGCCCAGGCGCTTCAGTTCCGCAATCACCCCGGGCGCCGCCGGCCGCAGCGTATCGGCCACCGCGACCACCGCCCGCACGCCGCGGGCATCGCCCACGAACATCGCGGTCTTGCCCTCGCCCCGCAGCCGCTCGGCCTCGGCGACCGCCTGCGGCGCCACCGGCGCGCCGAACTCCGCGAACATCGCGTCGTTGCCGATCACGATCTCCTGGCCCGACACGTTGGCGATGATCCCCTTGCCCGACACCGCCCGGAACTCCCGCGGCTCGGCCAGCGGCAGGCCCCGCTTCTGCGCCCCGCGCACGATCGCCGCCGCCAGGTGATGCTCCGACAGGCGCTCCGCGCTCGCGGTCAGCTGCAACGCCTCCGCCTCGCTCCAGCCGGGGTCCAGCACCACCACGTCCGTCAGCGACGGCCGCCCGACCGTCAGCGTGCCCGTCTTGTCGAAGGCGATCGTATCCACCACGCCGGCATCCTCGAGGTGGTTGCTTCCCTTGAACAGGATCCCGTGCCGCGCCGCGTTCGCCAGCGCCGACAGCGTGCTCGCCGGCGTCGAGATCACCAGCGCGCACGGGGAGGCCACCACCAGCAGCGTCATCGCCTTGTAGAACGCCTCGTCCCACGGCTGCCCGAAGACCAGCGGCGGCACGATCGCCATCGCCGCGGCGAACAGCATCACGCCGACGGCGTACTTGCCCTCGAAGGCGTCGGTGAAGCGCTGGGTCCGGCTCTTGTTCTCCTGCGCGTCCTGCACGAACTGCACGATCTTCGCCAGCGTCGATTCCTGCTGCAGGCGGTCCACCCGGACCTTGATCGCGCCGGAGCCGTTGATCGTCCCCGCGAACACCGGATCGCCCACGCCCTTGCCGACCGGCACCGACTCGCCGGTGATCGCGGACTGGTCGATCGCCGTCTGCCCGGTCAGCACCGTGCCGTCGACCGACACTCGCTCGCCCGGCCGCACCAGCACCGTGTCCCCGACCTTCAACTCCCCGATCGGCACCACCGTCTCGCCGGCGCCGGTGACGAGGGTCGCCACCTCCGGGCTCAATTCCATCAGCGAGCGGACCGCGCGCTGGGTCCGCCCGAGCGCGAAATGTTCGAGCGCGTTCGACGAACTGAACAGCCCGAGCAGCACCGCCCCCTCCGCCCAGCCGCCGACGAACGCCGCGCCGATCGCCGCGGTGACCATCAGCAGATCGACGTTGACGGTCCGGTGCAGGAAGAGGTCCTGCAACGCGCCGATGGTGGCGAACGTGCCGCCGAAGATGTAGGCCAGGATGAAGAGCCCGGTCACCACCGGCGTGTGCCCGAGCATCCGCTCCGCGGCCACCCCGGCGATCAGGAAGATCCAGCAGCCGGCGGCCGCCACCACCAGCCGCCACTTCTCCCACCAGCTTTCCTCCTCCTCCTCGCGGCCGCGCGGATTCACCGGCGCGGGAGCGGGAGCGGGAGCGGGCGCGGGCGCGCCGCGCTCGGCCAGCAGGTTGGCGGCGGCCCGGGGATCGGCGACATCGACGGACATGGACGGCATCCTTCCGCTCCCCGCGCGCCGCGAATGGCGACGAGCTGGAACCAGCGGTCAATTCCGAGGCGGGGGGTCGGAATCGCTTTCCTTTCGGAAGTATAGCAGCGGCTGGCCCGGCTCCCCCCGCCCGCCGGCGTGCCGGTTCGTCACCAGCCGCGGGGGCTGTGTGGATAACTCGTCCACCCCCGTGGATAACCCCCCTGCGCTGTGGATAACCCTGCGGAAAATCCCCGTATCGCCGGGGAAAACCCCCCTGTACGATCGTGTCCGCCCAACCGCCTGTGCGTGCACTGGCACAGCCCGTTGGTCGGGGGTTATCCACCGGCGTGGATGACGGTGGACAAGTTTTCCACCCGCCCGGACGGCCTCATTTCCCGCCGTTCCCGGCCATCCCGCCATTATCCACGCCGTCCACACCACTACGGCTACTTCGGGTTCTCAACATCCATTTTCATGAAAGACACACGGGTGCGGCCCACGTCACCCCATCTGGGTCACGCTCCGCGGCCGGATCACCATCACCACCCGCGTCTCGCTCGGGTTCAGCCACGGGTACTGGTCCACGCCCATGTACTTCTTCGCCATCCGGTGGATGAACGCGAACTCCGGGTCGGGCTCGATGCGCTCCAGGTCGCCGCGGATCTCCAGATACCGGTACGGGTTCTCCGGATCGACGATCGACAACGCGACCCCGGGCCGGTCGCGCAGGTTGCGGTATTTCTGGCGTCCCGTCGTCTGGCTGAACCGCAGCACCTCGCCGTCCCAGTCGAACCACACCGGGTTGTTCTGCGGCAGCTCGTCGGCGCCGATGGTGGCGACATGCGCCAGCACCGGGAGCTCGAGCAGATCGGTCTTGTCCGCGGGGATGACGCTCATGGAACCCTCCAGGAATCGCCGCGATGCGCGGCAGGCAACCTCGTGCGGTAGTATGCGGTCGCGAGCGGCGCACGGTTGCGCCGCGACGTCCGGCCACCGAAGGACGGCCAGTCCCCGGCGACCGGCGCCAGCAACCAGCAACCAGCAGCAACGATCCACGGACCGGCAGCGTGCGCCGGGCAAACGACGGGAGGCGGCCGCAATGGGGAAACCGGATGCGAAGTCGATCTGGACGACCGGCATCGTCGCGGCGGTGGTCGCGGCGGTCATCAACGCGGCGCTCGCCGTGATCGGCACGCAGGTGTTCGGGCTGAACGCCTCCGGGGCGTTCCAGCCGCTCCAGGGGCCGGGACCGGCCATCATCTTCACGCTGCTCTTCCTGCTCATCGCCACGCTGGTCTTCCAGGTGGTGGCGAACCGGTCGGACCGGCCGGTGGCGCAGTTCCGCACCATCGCCATCGTGGCCCTCGCGCTCTCCCTCATCCCGGACTTCCTCATGGTGTCGCAGCCCGGCGGCGGCTGGGGCGAGGCGATCCTGCTGATGGTCATGCACGTCGTGGCCGCCGCGGTGATCTACGGCGCGTTCGCCCGGAAGTTCGCCTGATCCCGCGCCCCGCCGCGCGGGCAGGCGAAAGGAACGGCGCATGAACGGCCCCCGGTTCGACGATGCGGCCCGCGCCCGCGCCCGCGCCCGGGCGCAGCAACCGGGCCACACCCGCCGCGGCGTGGCCGGGTGGCTGGCCGCGGCCGCGCTCTCGCTTTCGCTCATGCCCGTGGCCTCGATGCCCCCTCCGGCCGCAGCCGCCCGCTGCCGCAACGCGGGCGATTGCGGCGAGTGCCAGATCTGCCGGGACCGGACCTGCAGGCGGGCGGCCAACGGCGCATCATGCGGAACCAACAAGCGCTGCCGTGGCGGCGTCTGCCGCTGCGACAACGGGTTCACCAGTTGCGGCAGGAACTGCGTCGATGCGCTGGCCGACCGGCGGCATTGCGGGGCCTGCGGCATCGCGTGCGCCGCCGGCGAGACCTGCTGCCGGGGCATCTGCGCCAACCTGCAATCGAACGTGCGCCATTGCGGCGGCTGCGGCCAGCCCTGCCCGCTCAACGAAACCTGCGCGGCGGGCGCCTGCGCCTGCGCGCCGTCGCTGGTGGGCCGCGCGCCCGCCACCTGCTGCCCCGGCGGCGCCGGCGCATCCTGCATCGACGCGGAAACCGAGGACACCTTCGTGCAGGCCGACACCTGCGGGCTGGTCTCCGCCTGCCCGCCGGGCTACACGACCTGCATCGGCTCCCGGGCGACGCCCCTGCAGGGGTTCGACTCCTGCCGCGCCTGCTGCCCGCCCGGCTCCGCCTGCGACACGGCGCTCGGCGTCTGCCGGTACGCATGAGCCTCCTTTGCCGCCTGTCGCGGTGATGTACCATCCACGAGACGTGACATGACATTTCGCCCGCGCGGTCGCCGATGCCGATGCCGATGCCGCGCCGCCGCCCCGGTGGGAGGTTCACGATGGATGGGTCTCGCCTCGACGCCCTGCTCCGCGTCTTCCAGTCGACCCGCTCCCGCCGCGGCGCGGGCGCGGCCCTTGCGGCGTCGGTGCTCTCCGGCGCACGGTTCCCCGCCGCCGCAAAATCCTGCAGGAAGGCAACCGACTGCGGCGAGTGCCAGACCTGCCGGAAGAAGAAGTGCCGCAAATCCCCGGATGGCGCGTCCTGCCCCGGCGGCGCCTGCCGGAAGGGCCGCTGCGTGGACCCCTGCGACGCCTGCGGACCCACCGAGCAGTGCATCGACGGGCAGTGCCGGTGCAAGGACGGGTTGGCCTCCTGCGGCAAGCAGTGCGTGGACATCCTCGGCAGCCGCGCGAACTGCGGCGCCTGCGGCAACACCTGCCCGGCCGGGCACTCCTGCTGCGGCGGATCCTGCGTCGATCTCGCGGCCAGCGTGGAGCATTGCGGGGCCTGCGGGAACGGGTGCCCCTACAACGAGCAATGTACGGCGGGCGCCTGCACCTGCGGGCTGTTCGGCTATTCGGTGGCGCCGAGGACCTGTTGCGTCGCGACCGGCTTCGGGGTCTGCGTGGACGCCGACGCGCCGTCGCAAATACTCCAGGCCGACACCTGCCTGACGGTGGCGTCCTGCCCCCCGGGCTACACCACCTGCGTCGGCGCGACCGGCACCGCGCCGGTCACGGACACCTGCCGTGTCTGCTGCCCGCCGGGTTACGGCTGCGACGCCGGGTTCGGCTACTGCCGCATCGCCTGACGGCGCTCCCGCCCGCCGCCTACCCGCCCTGCCGGCGCAGCCACACCTGCATGGCGCCGGGCTCGCGGTTGGCCCACGCGAAATAGGGGATCGCGGTCAGGATGCGGTGCTTGTACACCGTCGGCCGGGCGCGCGTCTCGGAAACCACCCGGTACAGCCACCGGTCCCACGCCGGGTCCGGCGTCGGGTAGAGGGCGTCGGCGGTGAGCACCGTCACGCCGCCGAGCAGGTCGCGCCGCCACGAGGGGGTGATCGGCTCATCGTCGGCGAGCGTGAGTTGCCACACGTCGGTGTTGGGGTGGTCCGCGGCCTCGGCGCAGTAGAGCAGCGGGCCGCGGCGCAGGGCGATGCGGCCCTCGTTCTCCATCACCGCCGGGTGGGTGACGATGCGGCGGGTGACCATCGGGAAGGAGAGATGCACCGTGTCGCCGGGGCGCCACTCGCGCTCGATGGTGGCGTAGCCCCCGACCTGGATGGGCACGTCGGCCGCGAAATCCCCGATCTCCAGTTTGGCCCCGAAGGCCCAGGTCGGTATCCGCAGGTTCAGCGCAAAGACGCCGCCGGTGTCGACCGAGATGTCGATGTTTCCCTCCCACGGGTAGCGGGAACTGATCCGCAGGGTGACGTTCTTGCCGTTGTCGAGCGGGACGGTCACCGTGCCGGAGAGGTAGAGGTGCAGCCAGACGCCGTTGCCGGCCGACGATGCCGCGTAGCCCGGCAGGGAGGCGAGCAGCCGCGCGATGTTCGGCGGGCAGCAGGCGACGTCGTACCAGGGCTGGCGGCGGTGGCCGCCGCGGTCGGCCAGGGGGTTGACGTAGAAGTACTCCTCCCCGTCGAGTCCGATCCCCGGCAGCACGGCGTTGTAGAGGGTGTACTCGAGCAGGTCGGCGTACTTGCCGTCGCCGGTGAGGGCGAGCATCCGCTGGTTGAACATCACCGAGCCGATGGCGGCGCAGGTCTCGGCGTAGGCGCGGGCGTTCGGCAGTTCGTGGGCGTCCCCGAAGGATTCGCCCTCGTGGCGCGCGCCGAGCGCGCCCGAGACGTAGAGCTTGCGGATGCGGGTGTCGTCCCAGAGCCGCTCCAGGGCGGCCTGCAGGCCGGCGTCGCCCGTCTCGAGCGTGACGTCCGCCCCGCCGCAGAGGTAGTACATGGCGCGGACGGCGTGGCCCTCGAGGGTCTGCATCTCGCGGAGGGGGATGTGGTCCTGGTGGTACTCCATGCCCCAGCGGCCGTAGGGTTGGCCGAGGCAGCGGTGGCCGCGGGCCTCGATGAAGATGGCCGCCTGCGCGGCGTACTTCGGGTCGCCGGTCTCGCGCGCGAGTTCGACCAGGGCCAGTTCCACCTCCTCGTGGCCGTCCGCCCAGGGGCGGTCGGCCTGGCGGGCGCTGCCGAACTCGGCGCAGATGTGGTCCGCGAAGCGGCGGGCGACATCGAGCAGCGCCGGCTTGCCGGTGACGCGATGGTGAGCGACGGCGGCCTGCATGAGGTGGCCCGCGCAGTAGAGCTCGTGGAGGTCGAGGTTGGTCCAGCGCTGGTCGGCGCGCTCGCCGGAGAACCAGGTGTTGACGTAGCCGTCCGCGCGCTGCGCGGCGGCGATGAGGGCGATGGTCTCGTCGATGCGCCCCGCGAGTTCGGGGTCGGGGCCGGCGAGCAGGGCCCAGCAGGCGGCCTCGAGCCACTTGTAGACGTCGGAATCGTTGAAGTAGATGCCGGTCACGGCGTAGTTGGGGTTGCCCGCGGCGGCCCGGAAGTTGTCGAGGCGGCCGGTGCGCTGGAGGAGGTCCCACATGGAGGGGATGGTGACGAGGCGGTTGCGCTCCATGCGGGGGGTCCAGAAGGCGTCGTCGACCCGCCAGGCGTCGATCGGCACGGGGTGGAGTTTGGCGTAGGGCGAGCGGCGGGTGTCGATGACGAAGGCGCTGGCGCTGGACATGGCGACGCTCCGGGTGGCGCAAACCGGGCCGCCGGCATGGGGCGACCGCAGGCGGCAGTTTCGCCGGTCTGTTCCCGCGAGGCAATGGGCCCGGCGAACAGGGTATCCGGCACCGCGGGGCAGCCGGGAGGACCCGCGGCGTGACGCATCAGGCCCCGGCTCCGCTCCCGGTGCGGCACAATGAGGTCAGCCGCCGGTCGCGGCGCGGCTGGATCGCCGCCAGAGCCCGTACCCGGTTGCGTGCCATGCCCATGCTGACGCCAGAACTCAACCGTCCCGCCTGCCTCGGGCTCGCCGATGCGCTGGGGGAGTCGCCGGAGACGGTGATGTCCATCCACCGGCTGCGGCGCGGGCTGGCGCGGGCGTGGGCCGCGGGCGATCCGGTCGCCGCTCCTGCCGCCGCCGTCGTGCAGGGCACGCTGCTGCCGGACGAACCGCACGTCTTCGGGGAGGACGCCGCCGCCATCGCGGCCCTGCTGCGGGAGGTTCCCGGCTGGGTCTGCGTGAACGCGCCCGCCGCGGTTGCCCCGGCGCTCGCCCGGATCATCGAACGGGACACGGGGCGGCCCTGCGCGCTCGGCCCGGAGGTCTACCTGACGCTGCCCGAACCTGAACCCGCCGCCGCCACCGCCGCCGCCGCGCAGCATGGCCCGGCGCCCGCCCGCCTGCTCGGTCCCGCCGATCTGCCCCTGCTGGAGGCCGCGACCATCCCCCTCGGCATGGCAGGCTGGCGGTTCGGCGACGCGGCGCGGCTGCTGGCGGAGGGCATCGCGGCGGGCGCGGCCGAGGGGGAGGACCTGCTGGCCGTCGCCTTCACCAGCGCGCTCGGCGAGCGGTTCGCGGAGATCGGCGTCGTCACCCGCGAGGACGCGCGCGGGCGCGGGCTGGCGGGCGCGGGCGCGGCCATCGTCCGCGACGCCCTGCTCGCCGCGGGCGTCGCGCCGGTCTGGAGCACCAGCGCGGACAACGCGGCCTCGCTGCGGGTCGCGGCGCGCCTCGGGTTCCGCGAGGTGTCGCGCCGGGTCTACGTCTGCCGGGGGTGATTGCTGGCGTGGGCACCGGCGCCGCCACGGGCCCTCACCCGCACATCCCCATACCCGGGACCGTTTCGGGATCGGCCGCTTCCGATTCCCGGCAGCCCCCACCACCACAAAAAGCCCCTCTCCCTCGCACAGGAAGAGGGGTTGGGGCGAGGGCAGAGCATGAGGGGATTGGGGATGAGGGCAGGTGGCCGGTCTCAGCCCTGCGCCCGCACCAGTTCGACCACCGGGATGCGCCGGGTCGTCTTCTGCTCGTACTCGCCGAACTGGGGGTACCGCGCCGCCTGGATCGCGTAGATCGCGTCACGCTCCGCGCCTTCCAGCACGACCGCGCGGGCCGGAAAGGTCCCGGTCCCGTACTCCACGGTCACCTGCGGGTCCGCGACGAGATTCCGGTACCAGTTCGGGTTGATCGGCGCGCCCGCCAGGGCGGCGAAGATGTAGATCCGGTCGCCATCGACGTGCGCCGCCAGCGGCGACACCCGGTCCTGGCCGCTCTTCGCGCCGGTGGTGTGCAGCAGCACCATCGGCCAGCCCTCGAACTGGCCGCCGACCTTGCCGCCGTTGGCGCGGAACTCGTCGATGATCCGCTGGTTCCACGCGAGAATCTGTTCCCTGTTCATGAGTGTGGCGTCCCTTTCCGTTTCCGACGATGACGATGGGGAGGGGAGTGGTTCCTTTTCCCGCCTTGCCCCATTATTGGGAACCGCAGGAAACACGCAAGAACGCACGCAAAGGTGCATCAGGCACAGGGAGGGAACCAATGGGCGAGGCAGAGGCAGAGGCAGAGGCAGAGGCAGAGGCACAGGCACAGGCACAGGCCGGAGCATCCGCTGGCGCCTGCGATGGCGGCGTTCGTGTCACCGACCGGGGAGTCGAGGCGCGGTATGGGGCGACGGCCGAGTGCAGGATGATCCGGGAGACGTTCGACCGGGTGGGCGACAAGTGGAGCCTGCTGGTGCTGGCGATCCTGGCGAAGGGACCGCAGCGGTTCATGGTCCTGCTGCGGGGGATCGACGGCATCTCCCAGCGGATGCTCACGCTGACCCTGCGCAACCTGGAACGGGATGGGCTGGTGCGGCGCACGGTCTACCCGGTGATCCCGCCCCATGTGGAGTATGCGCTGACGCCGCTCGGGGCATCGCTGGGGGAACCGGTCTCGCTGCTGGCCGCCTGGGCCGTGGCCAACCATGACGCCATCGCGCGGCATCGTGCCGCCTTCGACGAGGGCCGGCCGGCGGAGTGACCGGAGCGGCGATGGCGCGCCGCTCGCAAACACGAACGGAAACACGAACCCCGGCCGTGCGGCCGGGGTTGTGCGATGTGTGGGTTGTGGGGGTTGGGAGGGGAACGGTTCGTTTCTGGTTCGTTCCGAGCGCCCGGGGGGAGGGACCGTTGCGCTCTTGTCCCTGTTTACGCCGGGCGCGCCGATCCGGATTCACC
>JBJTKE010000635.1:0-3859 GCA_046096285.1 Chloroflexota bacterium | reverse complement strand
GTTGGGGAGGGGGGCTCTCCGGAGGAACACATGAACGGCAACGACGTGCGGGTGGTGACCATCGTCGGCTCGGGCACGATGGGGCCGGGGATCGCCGCCGGGTTCGCCCGCAACGGCTTCGAGACCCGCGTCTTCGACGTGAAAGAGGAGCAGATCGACAAGGCGAAGGGCGCGGTGGACTTCATCTGCCAGACCCTGATCCGCGGCGGCTTCATGACCGAGGCCGAGGCGGCGACGACCAGGGCCAACATCACCTGGACCCTCGATCTCGCGGCGGCGCTCAAGGACGCGGACTACGTCGTCGAAACGGTCCCCGAGCGGAAGGACATCAAGCAGGCCGTCTTCCGGCAGATCGAGGATCACGTCCGCGACGACACCATCATCGCTTCCAATACCTCGGGCATCCCGATCACGCACCTGGCCGAGGTCTGCCGCGTCCCCTCCCGCGTGGCGGGGATGCACTACTCCAACCCGCCCCACCTGATCCCGGTGATCGAGGTCATCAAGGGCGAGCAGACCTCGCCGGAGACCCTCGCGACGGTGACCGAGGTCAGCAGGCGGGTCGGCATGATCCCGGCGCAGGTGGACCGCGACGTGCCCGGCTTCGTGGAGAACCGCATCCTCTACGCGATCATGCGCGAATCGCTGAACCTGCTGGACGAGGGCGTGGCGAGCGCCGAAGCGATCGACACCATCGCCAAGTGGGGCATCGGCTACAAGCTGGCCGTCATCGGCCCGCTGGAACTGCTGGACGTCGCCGGGCTGGACATCTACACCAGCGTCGCCAGCTACCTCAACGCCGACCTCAGCAACGAGACCGGCGTCAGCTCGACCGTGGCCGACAAGGTCGCGGCGGGCAAGCTGGGCCTCAAGACCGGCGGCGGCCTGTTCGAGTACACCCCGGAGCAGATCCCGGCCCTCGGCGCGCGCCGCGGCAAGCTGCTGCTGGCCACGAAGAAAGCGCTGATGGCCGAGTGACGCCCCTCACCCCCTTCATAGCCGGACAGTTTGCGGAAAACATGGAAAACGCACCGGACGGATCCTTGCGACACTGCGGGTGCTGACCCAACGCCGTTCGCCAGGAGTCGATCCGATGCGTTCCCATTCCTCATTGTGGCACGACTGGTCCGCGCAGGTTCGCGCCCTGGCGCCCTCGGCTCGCAAGAGCCAGACAACCGTCCTCTCGCTGTTCGTCCTCGGCGTGGTCGAGGCGACCGCCGTGACGGCCTCGCGGGTCGCGGCGGCGATCGCGCCGCCGGAGGTGCAGGTGGAAAGCACGGCGCGGCGATTCCGGCGGATGCTCGGCAATCCGGCGTTCGATCCGGGCACGATCTGGACGGAGCCGCTGACGGCGCTGCTGGCGCGCTGGCGGGGGCAGCGGGTGACGCTGGTGTTCGATCCGACGCCGCTGGGGAAGGCGTGGACCGGACTGGTGCTGAGCATCGTGTGGCAGGGTCGCGCGCTGCCGGTGGCCTGGCTGGCGGTGCCGCAACAGGCGCCCTGGCCGCGGTCGGAAGCGGCGATGCTGGAGGAGGTGCTGGGTCAGGTGGCGGCGGCGCTGCCGGAGGTAAAGGGGGTCACGGTGTTGCTGGACCGGGGCCTGAGCGGGCCGGGAATCGTTGATGCGGTCGGGAAATTCGGGTTCGACGTGGTGCTGCGCCTGCGCGCCGGGGAGCAGGACGCCTTGCGGGTACGGCGGGCCGATGGGTCGGTGTGCCGGATCGGCGAAGTGGTCACGGGACCGGGTCAGCACCACCGCGAACGGGTGGCGATCTTCAAGGGCGCGGGATGGCGGGAGGGCTGGCTGACGATCCGCTGGGATGTGGCGCACGGCGAGCCGCTGGTGCTGTTCAGCACCCGGCCGGGCGGACCTTGGCGGGCCGCCGAGTACCGCAAGCGGATGACGGTGGAAGCCACCTACGGGGACCTGAAATCACGGGGATTCAACCTGGAAGGAACCCGGCTCGAACAGGCGGAACGGTGGGAGCGGTTACTGGTGGGGGTGGCCCTGGCCCTGTGGTGGATGTTCGTGCTGGGACGGCACGCCGAGCGGCGCGGCCTGCGTCCGAAGTTCGCCCGGGCGGATCGGCAAGCGATGGCGACCTGGCGGCTGGGCTGGCTCTGGATGCGGTGGCTCCGGGCAGTTGGGGAACGGGTTCCACTGGTGTGCAAACGGTCCCCCTCCGGATGGCTGTTGAGCGTGCCGCTGTGACCACAAACCAAAACTGTCCGGCTATGAAGGGGTTTGGGGTGAGGGCCGATGTCCGAACCGGGCGCGGGATCCAGACCTGCCCGGGACCGGGGCAGAGCCGCCGTCAGCGGTCCGCGGCTCGCTTCCCGCCCCATCGCGCGGTGATCTCGTCGTCGTAGCGGTCGGCCATCGAGATCATGATCCGCGTCGCCGCGCGGATCTCCTCCTTGTCGCAGGTGGAGCCGACCAGGCAGTGGTCGAGCACCACGTCGCCGTCGTCATCGATCCCGAACCGGCCGAAGATGTTGCCGGTGTTTTCGTTCAGCAGGAAATGCATCAGATCCGCCGTCAGGTTCGGCTGGCGCACCACCAGGGAACTGATGCTGATGGTGGCGTCGTTGTCCCCCCACGGCCGCACCGCCAGGAACACCAGGCACGAGCCCATCTGGATGGCGAACGCCGGCTGATCCTCGATCTCCTCCGCGTACTCGCCGAAGATCTCCCGCATCCAGACCGTGATCTTGCCGAAGATGACCTCCTGCGCCAGCGTTTCGCAGCCGTGCTCCAGCATGTCCGCTCCTCCTGCGATCCCGGGCGTGCGCCCCCGAACGCGCGAAGCGTATCGCCACACCTGCTCCCTGTCGACCGCTGTCGCTTCCCGTCAGGCCAGCGCCCGCCGCAGGAAGGCCAGCCCCTGCTCCGCCAGCGCATCCTCGCTCGGCGCAAGCGGCCGCCAGATCGCCGCCGCCTTCGCGATCGTGTCGTTGTCCGGCGTGAACGACTCGATCACCACCCCGCCCCGGTAGCCGATCTCCTTCAGCGCCGGCACGATCTCCCCCCACGCGATGTGATCGTGCCCCGGGATCCCCCGGTCGCAGCCGCAGGCGTGGAAGTGGTAGAGCCGGTCGCCCACCAGCCGGATCGCCTTCGCCTGGTTCTTCTCCTCGATGTTCATGTGGAACGTGTCCAGCAGCACCCCGCAGGCCGGGTGGTTGACCCCCGTGACCACCTCCATCGCCTGCTCCGCCGTGTTCAGCACGCTCGTCTCGAACCGGTTCAGCGGCTCCACCGCCAGCGTCACCCCGCGGCTCGCCGCGTGCTCGGCCAGCGGCTTCAGCGCCTCGATCAGCCGCCCGATCATCGCCTTCCGTTCCGCGGGCGTCTGCCGCCAGGTCTGCCCGACCGGGGTGTAGATCGGCCCCGCCACCGGCCCGCCCCCCAGTTCGGCCAGGGCGTCGATGCAGAACCGCACGTACTCCTGCGTCGCCGCCACCGTCGCCGGGTCGGTGAGATCCCGCCCCGGCCCCATCGCCGCGCAGATCGACCCCTGCAGCCCGTGCTCCCGGACCACCTCCCCCGCCCGCCGTGGGTCCCAGTCGCCCGGCGACTCCACCGGCAACTCCAGCCAGTCGAACCCCATGCGTTTCGCCTTCGCCGCCGCCTCGGCGACCCCGGCGTCGGTGATGGGTGAGTACCAGACGAACGTGTTTACGCCGATGGGGTTCATGGCCTGCTCCAGCTCCTGCTCCCGCTTCCGCCGCCGCCTTGCGTCCGTGGCATCCGGGCATCGCGCCCCCGCCCCCGGCCGTCAGCCGCGGCCCCGGGGCGGCTCTGCCGCACCGGCCGCACCCGCGCGGCCGGCGCCCGTCAACACCGATACCCCATCCC
>JBJTKE010000634.1:0-24474 GCA_046096285.1 Chloroflexota bacterium | reverse complement strand
GGGGGCGGCGGGCGCCGCCGTCGGCGCGGCTGGCGCTGCCGTGGGCGCGGCGGGAGCGGTCGGCTGGACCGGCTCGACGGGGGCCGGGGAGGTCGGCAGCACGACCTTGCCCGCCCCGGCGCCCGCCGCGAAGTGGCCGGCGACGGTGGCGTCATCGAGGGCGCTGTCGTAGACGGCCACCTCGTCGATGATGCCGGAGAAGGGGTTCGCGCCGTTGCTGCGGGCGCCGACCCGGAAGGTGAACGGAGTATCGAGCAGTTCGCGGCGGGACGGCCCCTCGGAGACGGCCTTGCCGTCGACATAGAGGCGCATGGTCTCGCCGTTGTAGACCGCGACCACGTGGGTCACGGTGTCGATCGGGATGGCGTCGGGCGAGATCACCACATCGGCCTCGCCGTCGCGCCAGCGCTCGAACCCGAGGCGGCCGGTCTCCTTGCTGAGGTAGAGCAGCCAGCCCTGCCGGCGACTGGTGAGATCGGCGCCCTCCTTCTGCACGAGTCGCGGGTAGGGCGAGGCCGAGGTGTAGGGACCGGGGCCGATCCAGAACTCGACGCTGAAGGGCGCGAGACCGGCGAAATCGAGGGTGTCGCCGGCGTCGATCCAGCCCTCGGGCTGGCCGGGCAGCCGCACCGCCAGGTCGGGGTCGCCGGTTATCAGCCCCTGCGCGCCCTCCTGGGCGGCGGCGGCATACGTTCCGTCGCGCCCCTGCCCGGAGGAGTCGGCGGCGCGGTCGCCCTCGGTTTCGCCGACCCGCCAGTAGCCGACCAGGCCGGGCGTGGCCTTCACCGCCGAGGAGTAGGCGGAGTCGGCGGCTGGTTGCAGGGCCGCGGGCATGGACCGGGCGGAGACGAGCGGACCGCCGCCGAGGAGGACGGTGGCGGCGGCGAAAGCGAGCAGGCGAGTCCGATACCGCATGAGCGTTCCTGTTCCCCCCCGGTCCCGGAGACCAATCCGGCGCGAATGATTTCGGCAATTCTACGCAATCGCGCGGACCGGGCCGGTTCGCCGCCGGAAACCGGGCGGGCCGGGCCTAGAACGCGATCGAAAGCCCGCCATCCACGCCGATCACCTGGCCGGTGACGTAGGTGTTGTCATCGCTCGCGAGCCAGGCCACGATGCCCGCCACCTCGGCCGGTTCCGCGTGACGGCGAAGCGGAAGCTTGCCATGCGCCACGTACACGTCGCGGAACCAGTCCGCCTCCCGCTCGTGGACCCCGTCGGTGTAGCTCAACCGGGTGGAGATGAAGCCCGGGGCGACCGCGTTGACCAGCACGCCACGGGCGGCGAGGTCCACGGCCATGTTGCGGGTCGCCTGGTTCAGCCCGGCCTTGGCGGCGGCGTAGGCGAGGGCGGATTCCACCGCGAGCCCGCCGTGGATCGAGGTCACGTTCACGATCCGGCCGCGGCCGGCGGCGGCCATCGCCTCCGCCGCCAGGCTCGCCAGCAGGACCGGCCCGGAGAGGTTGACCGCGATCACCTCGTGCCAGTCGCCGGGGCGCAGGCCGATGGTCGGCGTCTCCCGCCAGATGCCGGCGTTGTTGACCAGCACGTCGATCGGGCCGGCCGCGCCCGCCGCCGCCGCGAGCAGGTCCGGCAGCGCGGCATGGTCGGCGAGATCGCCCGGGATGAAGGCAACGCCCTCCGGCAGCGAACCGGGGGCAGGGCGCTCGCGGGCGACGGTGACCACCCGCGCCCCGGAGGCCGCGAACCGCTCCACGATCGCGAGCCCGATGCCGTGGGTGCCGCCGGTGACGAGCGCTCCCCGCCCGGCCAGCGAGGGAGCGGTTGCCGGGAGCGGGGATGGGACGGACGACGCGGACGATGGTGACATGGCCTAGCCTCCTGCGCGGATGACGCCGCCGTCCCGGCCGATCGCGGCGATGCCGCCGGGACCGGGAGCGATCGCGACCGCGGTGATGTCGAAGCGGATCGCCTCGCCCGGCCGCAGCACGGGCCTGCGGCTTTCGCCGGCGATGACGCCGCCGGTTTCCGCGGGGAAGCCCGCGCCGGGTTCGGGAATGATCGCCTGCAAGCCCCGCCAGCCGCCGAAATCGGCGAACAGGGTGATGGTGTCGATGGTCGCCCGGTCGAAGGCGAAGCCGAGGCCCGCGCCGTCCGGCCCGGTGACGGCGCACCATCCCGCCGTCAGATGGTCGGCGTAGAGGAGCAGCCGTCCGCCCTCCCCGCGGCCGGGGATGCGGGAGAGGTCCCGAATCCGCCCGTCGAGATCCGGCGCGTCCGGCCACGGGCAGCGGCCGGTGGCCAGCCCGGTGCTGAACGCCCCGTCGGCCAGCACCGTGGCGGCGGGAAGATGGATGCGCCCGCCCGGCAGCGCGGGCAGCGCGGGGTGGATGCGCCAGAGAAACGGCAGCGGTCCGTCCGCGGCGGTTCCGGTGTGGACGATGAGCGTCGAGAGGCGCAGCGCCGGGCGGCCGGGGATCAGCGACAGGGTGCGGGTCCACCGATGGGGCGTGCGCCAGCCCGCGCCGGAGAGGGTGAGGACCGGGCCGCCGGGACGCTCCGTGACCGACCACGCGGCGGGCTCGGTCCACCACTCGCCGTGGTCCGGGAGGTCGTAGCCGCCCGCGGTTCCGGGGCCGTCGCTGGGGAAGATGTCGTCCCAGCCACCCGCGAACCAGTCGTCGTAGGAGGCGCCGCGGGGGGCTGAAGCGAGGGATGCGCCGGGCCTGCGCCAGAGCCGCTCCGCGCCGCTGTCGCCATCCACGACGGACCAGATGCGGCCGCCGAGCCGCGGAACCACCGTCACGCGGATGGCGCCGTTGTCCAGCACGACCGTCTCGGCTCCGTCGCAGGCGCCGGTCCGCCAACCGGGCATCGTCGCTCCTGTCGCTGGATGCGCCGGCCGCATCGGCCGCACGCATGGTTCGGCGCCATCCCGCGTGTATGATGATGGCTCTGGCGCGCAGGCGCAGGCGCAGATCCTCCGGCTTGGAGCCGCCCCGGTGGTCGCGAACGCATCTCCCGCCGAAACCGCGCTGCCCGCTCCCCCGCGCGGTTCCCGGTGGCGCGCGCCGGGAACGGGCGGACGCTGGGCCGCGCTGGCCTTTCTGCTGCCGGGGGTCGCGCTGGCGGCCTTCACGTTCGTGTACCCCGTCTACCGGCTTTTCCGGATGAGCCTCGTCCAGACCCTCGGCGACTTCTCGCTGTACGTCGGGCTGGACAACTACCGGCTGGTGCTG
This sequence comes from Chloroflexota bacterium, assembly GCA_046096285.1. Taxonomy (GTDB): domain Bacteria; phylum Chloroflexota; class Chloroflexia; order Thermomicrobiales; family UBA6265; genus CADCWF01. The sequence continues at coordinate 21,274 of JBJTKE010000634.1, read as the reverse complement.
GACGACCCGCTCTTCCGCACCAGCGTCCGCAACAACCTGCTGCTGATGGCGTCGGTGCCGGTGATGATCGCGATCGCCCTCTTCTTTGCCACGCTGCTCTATGAGCAGCGGAACGCCGCGCCGCTCTACCGGTTCCTGCTGTTCACGCCCTACGTGATCTCGATCCCCGTCAGCGGGATCGCCTTCAGCGCCATGCTCACCCGCAACGGTGCGGTGAACCAGTTGCTCGAGGCTGTCGGGCTCGGCGCGCTGCAACGCGACTGGCTGGGAGATCCCAAACTGGCGCTCGTCTCGGTCGGGCTGGTGCTGGTCTGGCGGGAGTGCGTGCTCGGGATCGTGCTCTTCGTGGCCCGGATGCTCTCCCTCTCCAGCGAGCCGATGGAGGCGGCGATGGTGGACGGCGCGACCCGGTGGCGCGCCCACCGCGACATCATGCTGCCGCAACTCTCCGGGATCATCGGGTTCTTCGCGGTGACCTCGGTGATCACCGTCGCGGTCTGGACCTTTTCCTACGTGTTCGTGATGACCAACGGCGGGCCCGGCAACGCGACGATGACGGCCGACCTGTACATCTACCAGAGCGCCTTCGCGACCGCCCAGATGAACCTCGCGGCCTCTGCCGCGGTGCTGGTGCTGGCGGCGGCGGTGCTGGTGGCGGCGGCGGCGGCGGTCGCGCCGCGGCTGGCGAAGGCGGGGAGCGGACGATGAGCGTTCCGCTGCACGGGTCGCCGGGCGCCCATGTCCCGGGCAGGCGGCGGCTCGGGAAGATCGCGGAGCACGCCCTGCTGATGCTCGGCGCGGTGGCGGCGCTGTTCCCGCTGTGGTTCATGGCGTGGTCCGCGCTGCGCGGGCAGGCCGACTACATGGCCGCGCCGCTGGGGTGGCCGGCGGCGTTCACGCTGGAGAACTTCCGCCGGGCCTTCGGCGAGGACATGGGCCGCTGGATCGTGAACTCGGCGATCGTCACCGCCGGGTCGGTGGCGCTGGTGTCGCTGGTGTGCGTGCCCGCGGCCTATGCCTTCGTGCGGCTGCCCTTTCGCGGATCCGGGGTGCTGCTGAAGGTGTTCGTCTTCCTGATGGTGATCCCGCCCATCGTGATGCTGCTGCCGCTGTTCTCGCTGATGACCGCGCTCGGCCGGGTGAACCATTTCGACGCCGTGATCCTCGCCTATGCCGGGCTGATGTTCCCGTTCTCGGTGTTCATGATGGTCCGTTTCATCGAGGGCATCCCAAACGAACTCTACGAGGCGGCGATCGTGGAGGGTGCGTCGCACTGGCGCATCCTGTGGACGATCGTGACGCCGCTGCTGCGGCCAGCGCTGCTGACGCTGGGGATCGTGAACGCCCTGTGGGCGTGGAACGAACTGCTGATCGCGGTGGTGATGCTGCAGAGCGAGGACTCCCGCACGCTGCAGGCGGGGCTGGCGTTGCTGAAGGGCAAGAACACCCTCGACATCCCGCTGGTGATGGCCGGGGCGACGATTTCGGCGGCGCCCCTGCTGCTGCTCTACCTGTTTGGTCAGCGGTTCTTCATGAGCGGGTTGCTGGCCGGGGCGATCAAGGAGTGAGCGGTTCCGGCGCGTGCCGGAAACGGCGATAATCATTCCGGGCCGAGCCGCGCGTCCCGCTGACGGGGCGCCCGGCGGGCTGGCGCGGGACCGATGACCCGGGACGCGGGACGCAGCGAAGGAGAGGGCCGATGCGGTACGGAGCGAGAGTACGTTGGGCGATGCTGGCGGCGCTGCTGCTGGCGGCCGCCGCCTTCCCGCTGGCATCCGGGCCGGCCCGGGTCTCGGCGCAGGACGCGGCGCTGCCGGAGGGTCCGGTCGAGATCGAGGTCTGGTGGTGGGGCGAGACCGAGGCCCCCGGCTCCGAGAAGTGGCTCGAGGCGGCGCAGGCCGTCTACACCGCCGCGCACCCGAATGTCACCTTCACCAACAACCTGCTTTCGACCGACGCGCTGCTGCCGTCCTACGAAGCGGCCGGGCAGGCGAAGCAGGGCCCGACGATCATGTATCTCTGGGGCGGCATCTACACGATGGACGCCGTCTGGAAGGGTTGGATCACCCCGATTTCCGATCTCGTCGGGATGGAGGAGGCCTCCCACTACATCAACAACGCGGAGGCCACCTTCGAGGGCAAGGTCTGGTCGGCCGCGTGGTACCTGCAGCCCTCCTACCCGCTGGTCTACAACAAGGCGATGCTGAAGGAGGCCGGGCTCGACCCGGAGGCCCCGCCCGCCACCTGGGAGGAGTTCCTCGGAGCCTGCGACGCCTTCGCCGCGAAGGGGATGCCGTTCGTCGGGTTCGGCGCCAAGGACACCTGGGGCGCGAGCCGCTTCTGGATGAACAGCCTGGTGCAGCAGATCGACGGCGTCGGGCCGGTGCTGCAGGCGGTCACCGGCGAGGCCAGTTTCACCGAGCCGCCCTACGTTGCCTTCTTCGCCGCCTGGAAGCAGATGGTGGACCGCAAGTGCTTCCCGGAGGACGTGGCCTCGATCGACATGTACACCGGCCAGCAACTGGTGCCGCAGGGCAAGGCTGGCCTGACCCTGATCACCGGTTCGGAACTGGCCTCCTACATCGACGCCATCGGCGCGGACAACACCGGCGTCATGAAGCTGCCGCCCACGGGGGACGGCAAGTTCAAGGATCAACTCGGCTCCACCTCGCAGACGCTGGCCGTGACCTCCTGGGCGAGCGAGGACCAGAAGATCGTCGCCGCCGACTTCATCCGGTTCCTGCACACCCCGGAGCAACTGGCCGCCTACTACGAGATGACCGGCGTACCCCCGGCCGACGACCGGTTCGACCCGGCCACCATCTCCAACCCGCTGGTGGCGCAGGTCTTCGCCTGGGCGACCGAGAACCCGGCCCCGGAGATCGAGAACTACGTGCCGTTCGACATCGCCTTCAACGGCTTCAACACCGCGCAGGTGCAGATGGTCACCGGGCAGATGACGAGCCCGGAGGAGGCAGCCGCCTTCGCCCAGGCTGCCGCCGACCAGTGGCGGCAGGCCAACCGGCTGCTGCTCGAGCGCTACAAGCAGTGGGCCGCCGAGAAGGTCGCGGCGGGCAACTGACCGGCCCGCCCGCGCCCGGGAACCAGCGACGGGGAGCGGCGGCGGCCGCTCCCCGTCCGCGTCGCCGGCGAGCGGATGTGCCGGCGGCCGGCGGCGGGAAACCGCCCGGGGGCCAGCAGCGTTTTCACGGGTGACGCGGCGGCCGTGGGCCGCGCGCTCCCCGGCGCGTTGCGCGGCGCGTGCAACGCGGGCAAACGGGAACCGGACCCGCGCGACGACGCGCGAACGAGGAAGGCGGAGAGATGCACCGGTTGATTGCCTGGCTGGTTGTGCTGGCATGGGCGGCGGGGGCGGCGTCACCGGGGCTGGCCCCCGGCGCGGCGGCCGACGCCGCCGCCGGCGTGGACACGCTGCCGGTCGTGGCGCAGGGCATCGTCTCGCCGCCGCCCGGACAACTGGCCTGGCGGGTCGAGCAAATCGACGTGCCGGCCAGCGGCGCCACCGGCGAGGTCTCCGCCGGGTTCGCCGTCGCCTCCGGCGAGCCGCTGGTGATCCGCACCGGCGCCGCGCCCGCGCAGGCCCTGCAGGCCGGGCAGGCGGCCTTCTCCGAAGGCGGGCAGCAGACCCGCTACGCCTGGCCGAACGCCACGACCATGTGGGAGATCGCGCTGGTTCCGGCGGCGGAGGCCGCGGTGGCGCGCGAGGGCGTGGTGGTCGCCTCGGGAGCCGCCTTCCAGCCGCCCGCCGGCGAGGGCTACGACGCCGAATTGCTCGCCGGCAAACTCCGCACGAACGCGACCGCGACCCTCGCCGCCGGCATCGCCCCGGCGCTCGTGGTCGCCGTCGGCGGGTCGGTGCGGGTGGAGCCAGCGGGCGGAAACTCGCTCACGCTGGAGCCCGGGCAGGCGGTCAGCGTGCCTGGCCGGGCCGTGCTGCGCGGCGCCAGCGGCGCCGAGGCCGCGGTCCTCGCCGTGCGGCTGACCGACATCGCCGCGCCGCCGCCGGCGGTGGGCGGCGAGGTCGTTGCGCCGCCGCCCACGGCCGCTCCGGCGCCCGCGGGGTCGCTGGCCATCCGGGTGTCCGTGTGTCCGGTGAACACCGCTCCCGCCGACCTGCTGGCGGCCTGCCTGACGCCCGGCACCGACATCGGGATGGCGCTGACCGGCCTTGTTTCGGCCGAGGGCCGCACCGATGGCGAGGGCAGGCTGACCTTCGCCAACGCCCCGGCCGGAAGCTATGACCTCACCGCGCTGGTTCCCGGCGACTTCGCCGGCTCCTACGCCAGTTGCGTGAACGACGCCGGAGCGCCGGTGGCGGATCCCGGCGCCGACCGCAACACCTTCCGCATCCGGATCGACGCGGGCGCGGCGGTGAATTGCTCGTGGTTCATCGTCCCCGACGACGCCCGCGGCGAGACCGGCAATGGCAGCATCTCCCTGACCGTCACCCGCTGCCCGGAGGGCTACGCCGGCGTGCAACTGGACGAGGACTGCCTCGACCCGGTGGACGGGCTGTTCTTCGCCCTTGCCGGGGCGACCCCGGGTACCGGGCGCACCGAAGCCGGCGCCATCGACTTCACCGGCCTCGCCGCCGACCGCTACGTGCTGACCGCCACGCTGGAGGACCCGGGCCGCGCCCTGCTGGTGGAGTGCCCGGCCCCCGACGGCGCTCCCCTCGCCGCCGCCAGCACGCCCACCGAGGCAACCATCGAGCTCGCGCCGGATGCCGCCGTCTCCTGCCGCGCCATCGCGATGGATGCCGCGCTCTGGCGGGAGTTCGCCGCCGTGCCGCGCGAGGACGGGTCGCTGACCATCCCGGTGATGATCTGCCGGGAGCCGCTGGACCCGGCAAACCCGTCCGTCGCCGCCTGCGATGAACCGCTGCCGGGCATCCCGGTGACGCTGCTCGGGGCGGGCCAGGTCATCGCCGCCGACGCCGGCGGCGCGGGCTGGGCGCGCTGGTCGGGCCTGCCTGCAGGGGAGTACGAGGTGCTGCCGGAGAGCCCCGCGGGCTACGCGGCGGCGCGGTTTGGCGGCGCGTCCTGCTGCGGGCCGAACGGGGGCATCCTGTTCCGGTTCGAGCCGGGCATCGGCGGGGACCTCGTGCCGCTGTATCTCGCGCGGGCGCCCGCCGCGGGGGGCGATCTCGATGGCGACGGCCTCGATGCCGCGCAGGAGGAGGCGCTCGGCACCGATCCGCTGCTGCCGGACACCGACTTCGACGGCGGCGGCGACGGGCAGGAGGTGACGGACGGCCCCGATCCCCTGAACGGCCTGAGCAACCAGTTCAGCGTGGCCGGCGTCCGCGACAGCGACGGGGACGGCCTGGCCGACCTGCGCGAGGCGCAACTGATGACCAACATCGGCAACCCGGACACCGACGGCGACGGCGTCGACGACCTGAGCGAACTGCGGAACGGCACCGACCCGCTGGCGCCTGACCGGTAGCGTTCGCGGCTTCCGGCCGGCAGCGGCACGGCACGGCGGAAATGGCAGCGGCCCGGCGGGAGAACCCGCCGGGCCGCTGCGCGCCTGGAAGACCGGGCGTCAGGACCTGGTGACCCAGTTCGCGATGTTCCAGTAGTTCACCTCGAAGTCGGAGACCGCGACGTTCTCCTCGACGAGTTCGTTGGCGATGGCGTACTTGTCCGCCGCACGGTTGATCAGGGGGATCACCGCGACCTCGTTGATGAGGATGTCGTTCATCTGGATGAACAGCTCGGCGGCCTTGGCGATGTCGGTTTCGAGGCGGACGGCCTCGAACAGCGCATCGTACTCGGGGCTCACGTAGCGGCCGTAGTTCTGGCCGTTCCAGTTGTTCGACTTCTGGGCGATGTTCTCGCCGTCCGTCCCGGCGTACCAGCCGATCATGTAGGCGACCGGGATCGGGGTGGTGGCGTTGTTGGTGTACATCTGCAGGTCGTTGTAGAAGTGGTTGATGTTCTGCTCGTTGCCGGGCGAGCCGTCGAAGTAGATGCCGGAGTCGACCTGCCGCAGCTCGACCTTGAAGCCCATCTTCTCCAGGCCCTGCTTGATGATGGCCTGGGTCTTCTGGCGGACCGGGTTGATGCTGGTGGCGTAGGAGATCTTCAGTTCGACGCCGTCCTTTTTGCGGACATCGCCGTCCATCTTCCAGCCGGCTTCCTCGAGCAACTGGCCGCCCTTCTCGATGTTGTACTCCCACGAGGTGTTCGGGGAGGCCATCGCCGGGATGCCGGAGAGGATGTTGGCCGTCGGCGGCTCGAACTCCGGGCCGGCGTAGAGCTGGGTGGAGATGACGTCGCGCGGGGCGGCGAGGTTCAGCGCCTGCCGCACGGCGAGATCGCCGATCACCGGGTTCGGGGTGTTCTTCTCGGCGCGCTGGCCGTCCACTTCCTTGTTGGGATCGGCGAACTGCAGCTCGATGCGCTCGACCGAGGTGCCGCGGCCGACCACCAGCTTGCCCTTCCCGCCCTTTTCGAGCTCGGCCAGGACGGCGGGTTCGACCTGCAGGTTCCAGGCGTAGTGGTAATCGCCGGTCTGCAGCACGGCGCGGGCCGCCGACGCGGCGTCGCCGCCGCCCTTGAGGTTCACCTTGCTGAAGAAGGGCTTGTCGGCCTCGCGGTAGTTCTCGTTGATGACGTAGACGACCTGGTCGTTGGCGGAGAAGGACTCGACCTTGTAGGGGCCGGTGCCGACCGGCTTGGTCAGGAAGGTGTCATGCGCGCCCTTCTTGTCCTCGGTGTCCAGGATGTGCTTCGGGTAGACCGCGCCCCACTGGGTGCCGCCGTGCGGCTCGAACCAGTTCGCGTTGGGGTTTTCGAAGGTGACCTTGACGGTCAGCGGATCGACCGCCTCCATCGTGTCGATGATGCTGTAGACGCCGGCGGAGGTGGAGGCGTTGGCCGGGTCGACCACCCAGTTGTACGTGAAGACCACGTCGTCGGCGGTGAAAGGCTGGCCGTCCGACCAGGTGACGCCGTCCTTGAGCTTGTAGGTGACGGTCTTGAGGTCCTCGGACAGGCCGCCGTTCTCGACGGTCGGGACCTCGGCGGCGAGGCAGGGGATGAGCGTGCCGTCCGCCAGGTAGTGGAGGAGCGGCTCGATGACCATCGAGGCGGCGAGGTAGTCCTTGGTGCCAGTGGAGACGTGGGGCGACATCATGGTGGGCGCCTGCCACTGCAGGAGCTTCAACTCGCCGCCCTCGCCGCGCTTCTTGCCGTCCATGCCGACGGCGGGAGCGGCGGCGGCCTCGCCCTGCGCGGCGACGCCCCAGCCGAGGTGCCTGCCCGGGCGGGCGGAGACGGTGTCGGCGCGGAGCACGAACGAGATCACCGGCATCGCGACGCCGAGGGCGAGCGCGCGCAGGGTGAACTCGCGGCGGGAAAGGTCGCCCCGCTTGAGCGCGGCGTGCAGGTCGGAGAACGGTCCGGTTCGCTTGACCTCAGACATGTCGGGCTGCTCCTTTGCGGTTCCGGGTTCGATCGTGCCGGCCGCGGGCGGCGGCGCAGCCGCCCGCGGGATGTCATGCCGGCGCGAGCACAAGTGTACGCGGGCGGCCGCGCCGGCTCAGGACGCCGGCTCGGTGATCGTCAGCAGCGCCACCGAGCCTTCGACGGCGCTGTCGGAGATGGCATACAGGCCGGGCTCCAGGCCGACGAGGGCCAGGTCCTCCTGCTCGCCGGGGGCGATGGCCACGAAGCCGATCGCCTTGCCGCCCTCGGGCATCTCGCCGGGCATCGGCGTGCCCTCCATCGCCGGGAGCGCATGCACCGTGAAGAAGCGGTGCGACTCGCCGTTGTTGATGCCGTGGAGGACCAGCACCGGGATGGTGGAAATCTCGGACCGCTGGTCGAGCCCGACCGGGCTGGCGTCGTCGGCCACCGAGTAGGAGACGAAGGCCTTGTCGCCCTCGGCATCCGGCGGCAGCAAGTGCTCGTGGTCGATCAGCCACTGGCCGTCGACCTCGACCATGTACCAGCGGCCATCGACGTGCTGGTGATCGCCCCAGTTGTAGTGCGCGTCGATGCTGACCTGGCCGTTCTCGTAGGTGTAGGCGTTGCTGAGTTCGACCTCGGAGATCGCGCCGATGTTGAGTTCGGGCAGCGCGGCCTCGGCGGCCTTGGCGTCGGCGACGCCGAAGCTGGTCTGCAGGAAGTTCGGGGTCACGGTGGAGAGGAACGCGCCGAGATCGCCCGAGTTGAAGCAGGCGACGGCGTTTTCGGCCGCGGCGGTGGCGGCGGCGGTGACTTCCTCGCTGGCCGCGGTCCCGACGAGGTCCTGCTCGGCCTCGGGGGTGGCGGCGGCCATCTCGGGCATGGCGACGGTCAGCGCGGTGCAGGCGGCGTCCTGCGCGACGGGCGCCGCGGCCGCGGCCGCGGCCGCGGATGCGACGGCGCCGATGGCGAGGGCGCCGCCGAGCGCGATCGCCTGGGCGGACAGGATGGCGCGGCGCGCCGGACTCGGGATCGCGGGCACGGGCAATCTCCTCTCGATGCATGGGCCGGGCGAGGTGGGGGCCGTTCCCGCGCGTTCGCCCCGGCTGTTCGTGCCGGGAGTGTAAACGCCGCTGGCAGGATAGGGGTAGCCGCGGTTTCTCCGCCGCCCCCGGAGCGGCCACGCGGCGGCTACCTGACGGTGAACGACGCCGCCTCGGCCAGCCCGGCATGCGGCATGCCGTCCGGTCCGGGAAGCAGGCAGAGGACCCAGTAGGTCCCGGGGTCGAGGCCGGCCAGGACGAGTTCTCCGTCGCTTCCCGCGGGAATCGTGAGTTGGCCGATCCACTCCACCTGCGCGGGGAGGCCCGGACCGGCGGCCCGCAGCAGGTCGGGCAGGGTGTACCCGGTGTCGAACTTCAGCACCGTGACCTCGTGCGGCTGCGCGCCCTCGTTGGCGGCGGCGATGAGCAGGTTGCCGGGCTTGACCTCCTGCCGGGAGAGCGTCAACGCGCCCTCGGCGAGCGTCGCCTCGACCTTCGGGGTTCCGTTCGGCGCGTTCACCGGGAGCGGACGCTCGCCCTCCACCCGCCAGGCGCTCCGGCCCGCCGCGCGCTGGTCCGGCGGGGCCTCGGCGAACGACCAGGTGGCGTTGGCGATCTGGCGGCCGATGAGGTACTCGACGTCCGCCGCCGCGGCTTTGGCGCCGGCGCGGCGCACGTCCGACACCGAGCGGATCTCCATCGTCGGCAGGGTGAGCGTAGGGGCCACCTGGAGAAACTGCTCGCGGGAGATGGCCACGCCGCCGAACCAGGCCGAAAGCCAGGGTTCGGTCACGAGATCGGCGACGCCCTCGGCATCGCCGGCGGCGAGGCAGGCGGCAAGCGAGCGGGCGACCGCGTCGAGTTCCACGGCCAGCGTATCCGGGGCGGCGGCGAGTTCGGCGACCGGGGTGGCGCCGGGCGTGCCCTTTGCGGCGGGGGTGGCGGACCGGGCCTGCGCGCCTTGCGTGGCCGGCGTGGCCGGCGATCCCGTGGCCCGCGCGGCGGGAGTCGCCGGGACCACCGCCGGGAGGGCGGGAACCTCGCAGCGCGGCGCGGCGGCGGCGGGCGCCGGCAGGGCGGCGAGCGGCAGGAAAAGCAGCCCCGCCAGCAGGGCGACGGGGATCGCGCCGGCCCTCGCGGGCCGCATGGGTCCGGAGACGGCGGGAAGGTCGGCGGCGAGAGGTCGCGTCGGCACGAACAAGGCCCTCCACGGCCGGCAAGGGCCGTCGAACGCGGGGAGTCAGCGGTCGGGGGCGGGTGCGAGTATTGTACCCGCAGACGGGGTCGCAGGGCCGGATGAGGCTACCGCGGAGGCAGCGAGATGGAGTTTGCGCCGCTCGAAAGCGACGGCGGAGCGGGGTCCAACGGCCACGGGCACGCCCACGATCACGTGATGGATCTCGAGTGGATGGAGGCGCTGACCCGGAGCGTCGCGCACATGGCAGCGCAGTTGACCGTGGCGCAGTTGCGGCTGCGGGCGCTGGCGACCCACCTCGAGGCGCGGGGCGCGGCCGACCCGGAGGCGGTCGCGGCCCATCTCGCCCTGCTGGCCGAGCGCGACGGCGGGGCCCTGTTGCGGGAGAACCTGGGGCCGGCGCTGGCCGAGGTGATCGACGTCGATGACCTCGAACGGCAACTGATCGCCCAACTCGGCGGCCCCGCCATCTGACGTGGCCCGCAGCAGGCGCGGTTCCGGACGAGGCGGCGGATCTGGCGAGCGCGAGGATCAACGGCATGAACCCGCAGTTCGATGACGAGGCGGCGGCGGCGCTCACGGCGTCGCTGGTGGCGCAGCGCAGCTATCCCGGCGAGGAGGGCCCGGTGCAGCGCGTCGTCGCGCGGTGGCTGGAGGAGCAGGGGATTCCGGCAGGCTTGCAGGCGACCGAGGACGACCGCCCCAACGTGGTCGCCCACATCGGGAACGGCCCCGGCCCGGTGCTGCTGCTCAACGGCCACACCGACACCGTGCTCGCCGTCGACGGGTGGGAGACCGATCCGTGGACGCCCGTGCGCGCCGGCGACCGGCTCTACGGGCTCGGGGCCTGCGACATGAAGTCCGGGGTGGCCGCCGCGCTGCTGGCCACCCGCTGGCTGGACCGTCATCGTTCCGCGTGGCGGGGGACGCTCATCTTCGCCAGCGTGGTGGACGAGGAGGCCTATTCGATCGGGGCGCGGGCGCTGATCGACGGCGGCCTGCGGGCCGACTATTGCCTCGTGGCCGAGTCCTGCTGGGACTGGCCGTGCCTCGGCTCCATCGGGAAGGTGCTGGTGCGGGTGGAGGTGACCGGGAAGGCCGCTCACGCGGTATGGCCGCACCTCGGGGTCAATGCGGCGGAGGAGGCCTCGCGGTTCGTGGCGGGGTTGCGGGATCTCCCGCTCGCCAGCCACCCGCGGATGGCGGGCAGCCGCACCGTGCTCTCGATGCGGGCCGGCAATGCCCAGTACGTGATGACCATCCCGGAGCGGGCCACGGTGCAGGTGAACCGGATGATCGTGCCGGGAGAAACCCGGGAAACGGCGGTCGCGGAACTGCGCGGTCTGGCCGGGTCGCTGGGGTCGCCTGCGGAGTTCGCGTTCGCCGTCGATCCGCCCTACTACCCGCCGTGGGAGACGGCGGCGGACCATCCGCTGGCGCGCGCGGTGGCGCGGGCCTACCGGGCCGAGGCCGGCCGGGACCCCGACTGGAGGTACACCGGATTCGGGGACATGAACCTCTTCTCCGAGGCGGGCATCCCGACGGTGATGATCGGCCCCCGGGGAGACAACTACCACCAGCCGAACGAGTGGGTTCACGTGCCATCGATCGCGGCCAGCGCGCGGGTGCTGGCCGCGGTCGCCATGGAAATGCTGCCGTCATGAGCGCGCCGGCTATCGGCGAGGAAATCGGGCGGATCGTCCGCCTGCAGGTACAGGTCAGGAGCCTCAAGGTCCCGGGGCCGAAGCACCGGGCCTACGATCCCGGCGGAATCGTCGCGGTTCCCCGGTTGCTGCTGGAGGAGGTGGGCGCGACCGGCGTCACGGAGGATGGGACGCGGGTGCAGGACATCCACCACAGGGAGCACCCGAAGACCAGAAACCGCTTTGGCAACGAGATCTGCTTCGGCTTCACCAGCCACTATTCGGCGATGCGCGCCCGCATGCCGTTGCTCGTGGACGGGATGGCGGGCGAAAACCTGCTGATCGAATCCGACCGGATGTGGGACCTCGATGCCCTGTTCGACGGCCTGGTGATCGTCACCGGTCCGGGCCCCGTCGTCCTCGAGGATGTCGAGGTCGCGAAGCCGTGCCCGGAGTTCGCCCGCTACGCGTTGCAGTTCCCGGAGACGGCGCGGCCGGATCAGCGTGTGATCGACGCGGTCCGGTTTCTCGATGGCGGTGTCCGCGGCTTCTACGCCACGTGCGTCAGCGATCTGGCGGAGGTCAATGCCGGGGACCGGGTGCACCTGGCGAAGGTGGAACCCCGCGACGTATGGCCCTGGTGAACGCCGCCCGGCCACCCGCAGGCTGATCGTCTGACGACAGGCGTCGGGCGTCAGGCGTAAGGCGTCAGGCCAGCGAGCAGACGAGGTCCTGGTCGAGCCAGAAGGGCGGCAGGTAGGCGTTGGCAAGGGAGAGCGGCAACACCTCGGGGGCCAGTTCGATGCCCAGCGCCTCGGCCATGAACCCGCGCCGGGCCTCGATCCGCGACCACGCCTCGGGGTGCTTCGCGGCAACCTCGGCGCGAAGCGCGGGGTCGGCGATGGCGACGGTGTCCTCGCAGTTGAGGGTCACCCCGGCGGGCAGGGGCGCCGGGATGATGTCGACCTGGAAGATCATGCCCGAGGCGAGGCGGTCCTGGCTGCCGGCCCGGATGGGGGTGTGGCTCCACTCGTCGAACGAGGTGAGGTGGCCGGGGTTGAGGGCCGGGCGGAAGGCCGCGCCCGCCGCCGCGAGGGCCTCGTGCACGGCATCGAACATGGCCCCGCCGGCGACGCCGAGCCCGGCGGCGCGGTACCACGCGGCGACCGCCTGAAAGTAGGGCGCGGCCACGGCGTCGAAGAAGGCCATGTCCGGCGCAGCCTGCAGCAACCCGGCGCGGCAACTGAGCGCGCCCCAGTAGCCGACGCCAAAGGTGACGGCGTCGCCCTCGCGGACCACCCGGCCGGTGGCCGAGCGAAGCCCGTTGAGCGGTTCGCCGCGGCTGGCCGAGGCGAAGATCGCGTGGGTGGACATGGGCTCGCCGGCGTAGCCCATGCAGGCGATGACCTCCCGCTCGGTCATCCCGGGCCGGGCGCCGCGGGCGACCCGGAAGACGGCGGCGGCGGTGCGGGTCGCGGCCCACTCGGCAAAGGCGAGTTGGTCGGCGGAGACGCGGGACCGCTGCCCGTGAACCGGGTGCATCAGCAGGTGGGTGACGTCGGCCGGCTCGCCGCCGGTGACGGCCCGCAGATCGTCCACGAGGGCGGCGGCGACGAAGGCCGGGCGGGTGGGTGAATCGGTCTCGGAGGGCTCGCGGTACTTCCAGCCGGCGACGGCGACCGACTGGCCGTGGCCGATGCCGCGGGCGCGCAGCACGTCGGGGCGGCGGGCGGCGTCGGTGCGCGGCTGGCGCATCTGGCGGAGGGACAGGGCGAGCACGACCTCGACCGGAATCCGCGACTCCACGGAATGGCCGAGCCCCTCGATGCCGACGACGAGGAAGCGCCTGCCGCCGGGACCGAGCAGCAGTGCGGCCTCCTCGAACCGGGGGTCGAACCCGGTCAGGTGGAGCAGGTTGGCGTTGTGCTCGCGGTCGCCGTAGACCACGGCCCAGTCGGCGCCAGCCCCGGCGTACAGGGCGTCGGCGCGGCGGGCGTACTCGGCGTCCGGGATGCTGGGCGGCTCGGCGGGCACGCCGAAATCAGGCAGGCCGATGTGACGAAGGGCGACGGCGGGCATGGTCGGGCTCCGTTTCGGTCCGGGCGATGGTGGCGCTCTGGCCGGCGGCCGGTCTTTCGGCAGGGTAGTCGATCCCGGCGTGGTTGTCGCGGGCGGGGACGGGGTGCGCCGGGCGAGGCTCTAAGGCGGCCCAAATGTTCCGGAGACATGATGAACCGGGACACCCGAGATCACCTACTGGAGGAACGACCTGATGTCACATCGAACTGCGCTGGCGGCGTCGCTGCTGGTGACCGCGTTGCTGGTGATCGGCGTGATCGCCGGCCGCGAACGCTACTTTGCCCCGGCCGGGGCGTCACAGGACGCTGGGGCGGGGCAGGCTGCTGCCGCGCCGCCGGTGACCCCCGCCGTGGTTGCCGAGACCCCGGCGGCCGCTCCGGAACCGCCCGCGCCCGCCGTGGGCGCCGCCCTTCCGGCGGCCGGGAGCGACGGCGCCGCCGCTCCGCGCGAACGTGGCCGCCGGGAAAACGAGGCCCGGGTCCGTGGCCGCGGCCGCGACTCCGCGCCGCGTGGAGACGACGAGGAGCGAACGGAACGCCGCGGGAACGCCGTCCGGGATTACGACGGCCACGACGACGACGACGATGACGACCACGAAGACCATGAAGACCACGAAGACCACCGCTCCGACGGGCGCGGCGACGACCACGAGGAGGAGTACGAGGATGACTGACCCAAGGCAGCAGGAACTGGCCCTGAAGGCCGTCCGCGCCCGGCGGTTGACCGATCCGCTGGGCGCGCTCGGACAGCGCCGCCCGGGGGACCGCATCGAGCGGGAGGCGAGGCTGCGGCGGGGGGTCTTTGCCTTCTCGGTGGCGGCGTTCGCGGCCTCGTTCGCGCTGGTTGCCGCCACCGGCGCGCCGCCCCACGATGCGGCGCCCGCCCAGCCCGCTGGGCCGGCGATTGCCGGCGACCTGGCCGCGCTGGCAGGAGGGCTGCCGCCCCAGCCGGCCGCGGCGGCGGCGGCTCCGCGCGCGGACCGGCGCGCCGGTGGCGGCAACGCCCGGCAACGGACTGACGCTTCCCGCGGCGCGGGCGAGGCGCGGGCCGCGGCCCCGGATGCGCGGCAGGTGCAGGAGGCGCCCGCCCGCCGCGTGCACGCCCGGACGCAGTCTTCATGATCGCCGCGGCGCCGGCGGCCGCGTTCCGGGCGATGAGCGTCGAGGTCGGGATCACCGGGTCCGGCGTGTCCGGGGCGGAGGTCGCGCGGGCGGCGGTGGAGGCGGAAACGCTTGCCGAATGGTGGGAGGACCTCTTCAGCCGCTTTCGGCCCGGCAGCGCGCTGTGCAGGCTCAACGCGGCGGACGGCGCGCCGATGGCCGCCGAACCGGCCTTCCTCGACGTGCTGGCGATGGCGCGGGAGGCGGTTTTCGCGAGTGGCGGCCGGTTCGATCCATCGGTGCTTCCCGCCCTCGAAGCCGCCGGATACGACCGGGATTTCCCGTTGCTCGGCCGCCACGCCGCCGGCGGCCAGCGGACACCCCGGCCCGCCGCCGGGCGGTCCGCGTGGCGGATGGTCGACATCGACCGGGCGGCGGGGACCGTCACGCTGCCCGCCGGGATGCGGATCGACCTCGGCGGCATCGCCAAGGGCGCGTTCGCGGATCTGCTGGCCAGCAGGCTCGGGCACTGGCCGGGCGGGCTGGTCGATGCCGGGGGCGACCTGCGGGCGTGGGGCCGGGCGGATGACGGCGGACCCTGGCGGGTCGCCATCGCCGATCCGCTGCGCGCCGGCCGCGATCTCGCGGTCGCGGATCTCGCCGGCCCGGTGCGGGCGGGGGGCGTCGCCACGTCAGGAGTGCTGAAGCGCCGCTGGGGCGCCGGAGCGCACCACCTGATCGATCCCGGGTCCGGCCTGCCCGCCGATGGCGCCCTGGTGGCCGTGACCGCGTTCGCACCGACCTGCGCGGCGGCCGAGGTCGCCGCGAAAGCCGTGCTGATCGGCGCGGCATCCGGGAACCGGGCCGCGATGTGCGGCGCCGCCCGGGTGTTCGGCGTCACCCGAGCCGGCGATCTGATCGAGTTCGAGGAATGTGGAGAGCATCGCGATGCGGTCACCCTGGATGACGAGATGGACCCGTTCGGGCCTGGCGACCACCGCGCCTGAGCCTGCCGGCGGCTACGGCGCCGCGCTGTTGCTGGGGGCCGCCGCGATCGCGGTGCTCCTCGCCGCGGCGCTCCGCGCCGGATGGTCGCCGAGCCCGCTGACCTGGTACCTGGCCCGGTCCTCGGGTTTGGCGCTCTACCTGTTGCTGTTCCTGTCCTACCTGCTGGGACTGGCGCTGGCGGTCGGCTGGCCGGGCGGGGCCGGACGCGCCCGGGCGCACGCGGTGCATGGATTCGCGGTAGCGCTCTCCTGGGGGTTTCTCGGGCTGCACCTCGTGAGCCTTGCGGCCGATCCCTGGATGCAATTCGGGCCGAGCGGGCTCTTCATCCCGTTCGCCGCCGGGTGGCGGGAACCGTGGACGGGGTTCGGGGTGCTGGCGATGTACCTGCTGATCGTGACCGGGATCGCGGCGGCGGCTCGCCGGTCCATCGGCTACCCGATCTGGAAGGCGGCGCACTGGCTGACCTACCCGCTGTTCCTGCTTGCCCTGGCCCACGGCATCGGCGCGGGAAGCGATACGGCAACGGGGTGGGGACGGGCGCTCTACCTCGTCACCGGGGCCGCGGCGGTAAGCTTCACGCTCTACCGGGGGCTGCGGGGTTCGTGGCGGCGGCGCCCGCCCGCGCCGGGGCGGGTGGCCCGGTCCGTGCCGCGGCGGGTCGCCGCCTGAGGGGAGGTTTCCGGTGCGGATTCTGGTCATCGAGGACGAGACGCGGCTGGCGCGGGTGATCGCCCGCGTGCTGGAGCAGGAGCGGTTCGACGTGGACGTGCGCCACGATGGGCCATCCGGCCTCGATGCCGCGCTGACCGGCAGCTACGACGCGATCGTGCTGGACCGGATGTTGCCGGGCATGGACGGCCTCGCGGTGGTGCGCGGGCTGCGGCAGGA
The DNA here is from genome assembly GCA_046096285.1 of Chloroflexota bacterium. GTDB lineage: Bacteria > Chloroflexota > Chloroflexia > Thermomicrobiales > UBA6265 > CADCWF01. Next base: position 4,882 of record JBJTKE010000634.1, on the reverse strand, counting down.
AGGGGTCGCCACGCCGGTGCTGATGCTGACCGCCCGCGGCGACCTGCCGGAGCGGGTCGAGGGTCTCGACGCCGGGGCCGACGACTACCTCGGCAAGCCGTTCGCCTTCGAGGAAGTGCTGGCCCGGCTGCGCGCGCTGCTGCGACGGACCGGCCCGGCGCTGCAACCGGACATCGCCGGGATCGGCGCGGTGGAGGTCGATTTCGCCGCCCGCACGGTGCGCAAGCACGGCGCGGAGGTCGAACTGTCGCCGCGGGAGTTCTCGCTGCTGGAGACGCTGGCGCGCCACCGGGGACAGGTGCTGAGCCGGGACCAGTTGCTGGAGCAGGTGTGGGGCTACGACTCCGACCCGCAGGGCAACGTGGTGGACCTGTACATCCACTATCTCAGGAAGAAACTCGACGACCCCGGCGGCGAATCCCTGATCCGCACCGTGCGCGGGGCGGGGTATTCGGTGCGGGGGGCCTAGTCGGTGTTTGCCGGGGTCGGCCGCAGGCTCGCGCTGCTGAACGCGGCGGTGGTCGTGGGAGCGATCGCCCTGAGCGGACTGGCGACCTTCCTGCTGCTGCGGGTCAGCCTCGAGCGGGAGGCCGACCGCGATCTCGCCAACCGCATCGCCGCCACCCGCGCCGCCCTGCGCGACGGGCGCATCCCGCTCACCGCGCCGGCGAGCCGGGCGGTCATCGGTGACCCCGCCGGCGACAGCGACGGGGACCACGACCGCGAATTCGAGGGCGAGGAAGCCGAGGACGATCGCGAGGAACGGGAGCGGCGCCGCTCCGACGACCTGCTGGAGAGCGGGGAGACGCTGGTGTACATCCTCGATTCCGAGCGCCGGATCGCCGCCGACCTGCGGGGGATCGACGTGCCGGGGCTGCCCGACGCCAGCGGCGTCGAGCGGGCGCTCGACGGAGCGGCCGACGCGGCCACCCTGCGGATCGGCGACGAGGTGCTGCGGGTGCGAACCGAGCCGCTGGTGGACGATGGCCGGGTCATCGGCGCGGTGCAGGCGGCGCGGGGCGAGGAGCAGCATCGCGAGGAACTCGAACTCGTTCGCAAGGTGAGCCTTGGCGGCATTGCCCTCGGCACGCTGCTGGCCGTGCCGGCGGGGCTCTTCCTGGCGCGGCGGGCGATGGCCCCGATCGGCGCGGCCTTCGAGCGGCAACGGGCCTTTGTGGCCGACGCCTCTCACGAACTGCGGACCCCGCTGGCGCTGATCCGGGCCAACGCCGAACTGGCGCGGCGGTTGCCGGACGCCGGGCCGGAGACGCGGGCCGAACTCGACGAGGTGATCGCGGAAGTCGATGGCGCGGCGCGACTGGTCGAGGATCTGCTCCTCCTGGCCCGCGCCGACGATCCGGCGGCGGTGCTGCCCCGCGGGCCCGCCGATCTCGGCGCCGCGGCCCGCACGGCCGCGGCGGCAATGGAGCCGCGGGCCCGGAACGCGGGCCTGGCGCTGCTCGTGGACGCGCCGGATGGGGTGACGGTGGCCGCGGACAAGGACCGGATTTCGCAAATTGTGCGCATCCTGCTCGACAACGCCATCTCCTACACGCCTGCCGGGGGCACGGTCCGGGTGACGGTCGAGCGGGAACGCGGTGAGGGCCGGGTGACGGTCAGCGACACCGGAACCGGCATCGATCCGGCGGAGCAGGACCGGGTGTTCGACCGGTTCTACCGGACGGACGCCTCGCGCACGCGGTCCTCCGGAGGGTCCGGGCTGGGGCTGGCGATCGCGCGGGCGCTGACCGAGGCGTACGGCGGCCGGGTGGGCCTGCGCAGCGTGCCGGGCGATGGCGCCACCGTGTGGTTCACGCTGCCCGGCACTGATGGCGGCGGTTGAGGGGAGTCGCCGCGTAACCCGGAAAGGCGACCGGTCGCCGGGCATCTGGACAATCGGCGGTTTCGTGGTATGCTCGAAGCAATGGGTGGCGAAGCCATCCCGGGTGGAATGTGCTGGCGCGACGGGGAATGCGCCTGCTCCAGGGTTGGGGAGGTAGACACGTGAACATGCTCTTCGGTCAGGATATCGAGACCGCGCTCGCGGGCAACGGCGGCGCCGCGAACGCGGGCGCCAACGGTGGAGCTGTCGCCGCGGGCGACATCAACAGCGGCGCGAACGCCGGGACGGCCATCAGCGTCGGCGACACCGGCATGATGTGCGACAAGTCCGGCAAGTGCTGGGGCGAGGGCGGCGGCATGGTTGCCGTCAGCGGCGGCGAAATGGCCAACACCCCCAACCTCGCGGTTGGCGCGAACGCCGGCACCGGCATCTCCGATGCCTCCGGCGGCGACTACAACGTCGCGTTCGTCAGCTAGCCTCTCCGGAAGAACCGGACCGCCCCCGCTCCCGCAAGGGAGCGGGGGTTTTTTGCGCCTCCTGGCGGAGTGACCCGCTCCGCAGCCTCCCATACCCTGACAGTTTTGATTCTCCGATCCGATCCGGCCGCGCGCGCCCTCGCCAACTCCTCCCGCTCCGGGGCGGTTCCCGGCACCGGAGGCGGGGGCGGCCGGGCATCGGAAACGGCCAACTCCGGGACTGCCCGGGCATGAGCCGCACCTTCCTTCCCGCCTTGCCGGGAAGGTCCGCGAGCAGCGCCGCTCGCGGGAGAGGTCCGCATGGTTCCCCGCAGTCGCCCGGCGCGAACCCGGTGAAGGGCTGATGACCCCGGCCCGGGTCGCAGGATGCGCAATGGGTCGCCGCTGCCTCGAACCTGTCGGGTTGTTTGCTCTCCCCGATGGTGGGCCGGGCGTCGGGCCTCCGCGCTGATCGTTCGGCTGGCCCGGGCCGCCCGGCGATTGTCCGCCGCCCGCGCGTGGAAGCCCGCTCGCCCCTCGCCCGCGCCAGCGAGGGGCGAGCGGGGGATGCTCACGTGTCCGAGGGAACGCCGGAGACGGCGCGCCCCGCCGTTTGCCACCGGCCGGACGGACTTCCCATGGCCAGATCACCATATCCGAGGCGATCGTTTTCGGTTCCTGCTGTACGGACACTTGCATATCGGGAAAGTTTTCGTATAATGCCTGTACGGACACTCGATTGAGTTCGTCGACGGGGATTGGGGAGCGAGAAGCATGAACCTGTTCTTCGCGCAGGATCTGGAAACGGCCCTCACGGGCAATGGAGGCGCGGCCAATGCCGGGGCCACCGGCGGCGCCATCGCCGGCGGGGAAATCAACAGCGGCACGAACGCCGGCACCGCGATCAGCGTGGGCGACAGCGTCGGCCAGGTCGCGGTGGGCGGCGGCACCATCGGGAACACGCTGAACATGGGCCTGGCCGTCGACGGCGGCGCCGCGATCGCCGACGCCACCGGCGGCCACTACAACGTGGCCTTCGTCAGCTAGGTCCGGCGACACATCCGGCCCGGTCCCCCTGGGCGACCGGACTGCGGCGACGCCCCGCTCCCGGGAGGGAAGCGGGGCGTCGCCGTTTCCTGTCGGAGGATGCCCGGCGGCCTGAGCTCCCCTCTTGCCCGGACCGTTTCGGGTTCGGCTGGTTCCGGCCCCTCCAGCTCGCGACCGACATGCGCGGAATTGCCCTCCCGGGCTTCCAACGCGACGGGAAGCCTCAGTTCTTCGCAAGGGAGGAGTGCTCGGGGGGTCATGGCCAGGCAGGTTTGCGTCTGCAGTCCGGTCCCGCCACGCGCCCTCTCCCCAACCCCTCCCCAGCTGCGGCGGGCGAGGGGCTTTTCCTGGCGGGTGGAGCCTATTCCGGCCAATTCGCGCATGCGGGAAAGGGCTGCCAGGGATCGAAGGCGGCCGATTGCGAAACAGCCCGGGGGCGAGGCCGGCTGAGGGTGTGGGCGGGCGCGGAACGCCGGAACTGGCCGGGTGCGGGTCCACCGGAGGGCCGGTGAGCGTGCTGTGGAGCCGTGCGAAAGAGGGGGCTTGCATTCTCGTCGGGGTTGCGTATAATACGCGTACGGACACAATGTCCGTACACCCAAGAGGGAAGGGAGAAAAACGGATGGACCTGTTGTTCGCGCACCCCGGTCACCATAATCACGATGCCGATGCGGTTCCCGCGGGTCCTGAAACGGCCCTCGCCGGGAACGGCGGCAGCGCCAACGCCAGCGCCAACGGCGGGGCGGGCGCGCTCGGCGACATCAACAGCGGCAGCAACATGGGCAGCGCGATCGGCGTCGGCGACAGCGTCGGCTCGGTTGCGGTCGACGGCGGCGTCATCGCCAACACCACCAACCTCGGGGTTTCGCTCAACGGTGGCACCGCGGTCGCGGATGCCTCCGGCGGCGACTCGAACGTCGCGTTCGTGAGCTGATTCGACCACTTCCACGCGCGCCGGGAGATGAACCCTCCCCTTCGATCCCGGCGCGCTCGATTGACTTCCTCCCAGGGGCGCCGTCGCGAGTGCCCACACCCGCCGCCCGATCGCTTGCGGTCAACGGCGGATTCGCGGCAGCAGCCCCCGCTTGCTCGGTGGAGCGTGGCCACCCTCCGGCAACGCTCCAGGTAATCCTCCCACCGAAGTGCCCCTGGCCCGGTTCCTCCCCGGCCAGGGGCATTTCGTTGCCCGCCGGTCCGCGCCCCGGGAGGCGATGCGCGGCGGGTGGCCGCCGTGCCTGCTTCCTCGCCGCCGGAAGCCCCATCATGCGGGGACGGGAAGCCGCTCCCCTGCTGTCGCCTCGCTCCGAATGAACGCAGGGCAGCCACGCCTCGCCGGGCGCCCGGACAGGCGAAGGGGTAGCGGGGCGGAGCGCTCACCGACCGCTGTCGCCGCTGCGGTCACTGTGGTCGTTCGGGCTCGCCCGGCGGCTGCGAGACCAACCTCTGGCGGGAGCATGCCGCTCCCGGATCCGGCGCTTCGGCCGGCTGCGAGAAGCTGCGGCAGCGGCCGGGGGAGGGGAAGGCGGCGGTCCGGGGC
>JBJTKE010000633.1:0-3866 GCA_046096285.1 Chloroflexota bacterium | reverse complement strand
TCCAGATCGTGCCGCTCGTGCTGTCGCCGTCGACGTAGACGCCGTAGGCGGACTTGAAGTTGGCGTCGGTGGAGGTGCAGACCGGGGTTGCGCTCGGCGCGAGGGTGGTCGGATCCCACGAATAGATGTTGCCGGCGTTGGAGTCGTTGGCCGCGCCGAAGGGGATCTTGTCCGAGGAGAGGGCGATGCCCTGGATGCCCTTGCCGAGGGAAGCGCCCATCGTGAGGCCGGTGCCGTCGAACTTCATGTACCCGAGCTTGGTGTCATTGGCCGCGGAGTTGTAGGCGAAGTTCGCGACCCAGACCTGTTTCGTGGAGGACGAGGGATCGATCGCGATGCCGGCCGGGGTGTGCAGCGGCGACCCGGTCACGAGGTTGGCCGTGGTCGGGGTGGGGCAACTCTCGCAGATGTTGTCGACCGTGTCGCAGGCGGGCGTGGCGCCGGAGCAGTCGCCATCGTTGACGCACTCGACGCAGGTGTAGCCCTCGGTCTTGCAGACGGGCGTGCTGCCGCTGCAGTCGCCATCGACGAAACACTCGACGCAGACGAAGGCGCTGGTGTTGCAGACGGGGGTTGCGCCGCTGCAGTCGGTGTCGATGACGCACTCGACGCAGGTGGAGTCACTGGTGTTGCAGACCTGTCTGGTGGTCTGGGCGGCGCATCCGGCATCGGAGATGCACTGCACGCAAGCGTTGGAGTCGGGGTTGCAGACCTTCCTGACGCTTTCGCTGGCGCAATTGGCGTCGCCGGTGCACTGGACGCAGGCGTTGGACTCGGTGTTGCAGGTTTTCCGGACGGCCTGGCTCGCGCAGTTGGCGTCGGCGGTGCATTGCACGCAGGCGCGGGATCCCTGGTCGCAGACGGGCTTCTTCGGGGTGGCGGCGCATTCGGCGTCGGAGGCGCAACCGGAGGGCGGCGTCGGCGCGGGCGGGGCGGCGAGGCACTTGCCCGCATGGCAGCCGAGCGAGCCGCAACAGTTGCGGTCCTCGGCGCAGGTGCGCCCGCGTTCGATGCAGCGGCAGCGGCCGGAGCCGTCGCGGTTGCGATCGCTGCGGCGCGTGTTGCAGATGCCGGTGCAGCAGTCCTTGTTCCGGCGGCAGCGATTGGTCCCGCAGGGTCCCGACGGCGAGGGATCGCGGCGGGCCGGCGAGGCATCGTCCTCGCCGCGGTTGCGTTGCCTGGCGCCGGGGTCCGCGGCGGCGGCGGTGGCGGCAGGTGCGGAGAAGGCGGCGAGCACGAGGGCTCGCAGGCCGGCCCGGCGGGATGTTGCGCCGCCGAGCAGGCGGGCAAGCCGGTCGAACGATGACTGGTCCATGTGGTCCTCCCTGGGGGAATGGGGTTCCCCGCTCGGCGCCGGCGCGTCCAGGCCGTCGCCGCCACAAATCGGACGCGCCCGCGTCCGGACCGGGGTTCAGCCGCGCGTGGCCCAGGGGGAACCGGCCACGCGCGGGAACCCCGGTCCGGGCGCGGCCGGGCGGCCGGCGGGGCAGCGTGGCGACACTCTAGTGGGCCGTGGCAGCGCTGCCGACGGCATTTCCCCGTCATGAAGTGGGGGAAAAAACGTCACGAATTGCCGGGAGAATTGGTGGAGGGTGGCAGGTAGGAGCGCGGAAACGGACTCCGCCCGCGATTGCCGGGGGCCCGGATGGCACGGCCTCGCGGGCCTCGCGGGCCTTCCGGACCTTCCGGGCCGTCGGCGGGGGCGGCAGACCGCGGGTCGCGTAACGGCGGGAGCGGGGTCAGCCCCGGGTCAGCTGCACACCGCGTTCTGCTCGTCGCCGCGGCAGATGTTGTCCGGCGTGTTGGCGGAGACGCCGGGGACGGGCGCAAGAACGAGGCAATCCGTCAACGACCAGAGGCCCCCGGCCCGCACGCTGGCGGTGTTGGCGGTGATCGCGGCGTCGCCGGAAATGGTGAGGCCGACCGGGCTCCCCAGGGCGAGCCCGGCCCCCGTAGTGGCGGTGTTCTCGCGGATGGCGGCGCGGTCCTGGAGGCGCGCCGCGCCGGTGCTGAGGGCGCCGCCGCCGAGGGTCAGGCCGTCGTTGCCGGAGATCAGCGAATCGCCGGTCATCAGCAGGCCGGTGACGGACGGCGGGAAGGGGCCGTCGACGATGACGCCGCCGCCGGCGTACGCGGAGTTTTCCGAGACCGCTCCGTGGTCGTGGAGTTCGAGCGGCGCTCCGAACAGATACAGGCCGCCGGCGGTTGTCCTGGCGAAGTTGCCGGTGACCGCGCCGCCGGACTCGATGACCGTGCCGCCATCGCCGGTTGCGAGGGCCCGGCCTGAGATGCCGCCGCCGATTCGGGCCCGGTTGCCGGAGACGACGGCGCGCCCGGTGACCACGAGCGCGGGGCCGGCCAGGTTCGCGGCCCGGTAGTGCACCCCGCCGCCCAGCTCCACCGTGCGGTTGCCGCTGATGGAGGCGTCGCCCATGATGGTGATCGGGGCCTCGTCGGCGAAGATGCCGCCGCCGCCCGAGTAGGCGCCGGGGATCGCAACCGTCGCGAAATGCTCGTTGTCGCGGATGGCGGCGGCCTCGTCGAGGATGACCGCGGTCCCCGGCATGGCCGCCAGGCCGCCGCCGCCAGCCTTCGCCCCGTTGCCGCGGATGACCACATGATCGGTGATGGTGAGGACGCCTGGATTGGCGAGGGTGGCGTCGGCTGCGCCTTCGACGACGATGCCGCCGCCGAGGGTGGCGACGGCGTTGCGAACGGCGGAGCGGCCGTAGAGTCCGAGGTTGCCGCGGGCGTGAATGCCGCCGCCTTCGAGGCCGTCGGATCGCTGCGCGCCCTCGACGATGATGTCGAGGAGATCGAGGGAGACGCCGTCGAGGGTGGAAACGGTCCGCTCGTTGTCGGCGGCGTTGACCAGCACGACGCGGTCGCCGGGGCACGCGCGCAAGGTGAGCGACTTCCCGACGACGAGCGATTCCTGGTAGGGGCCGGCGGGAATCGCGAGGGTGGCGCCTGCCGGGGCGGCGTCGATCGCGGCCTGGAGGCAACCCGTGCCGGCGCAGACGAAGGGCTGGCACGTCTCGACGCAGGCGGCGGCCGAGCAGGCCTGGCAAACGCCCTTGACGCAGCGGCGGTCGCGGCAGTCGGCGTCGGAACCGCAGGCCGCGCCGCGGGTCAGCAGGCAGCGGGTCCCGGGCGGATCGTCGAACCGGTAGGCCATGCACCCGGCGGCGGCGGCGGCGCAGACGTCGTCAGCCTCGCATGGTTGCCCGGTGGCGACGGCGGGACGCTGGCAGGCGCCGTTCCGGCAGCGGCCGCTGGCGCAGGCGGCGTCCTCGTTGCAGACGGCCGATTCGGGCAGCAGGCAGAAGGTCCCGGCGGGATCGCCGGAGAGGTAGGCGGAGCAGGAGGCGGCGGGGTCGGCGCAGGCGTCGGTGGGGCCGCAGCGCTGGCCGCTGGCGACGGGGTCGGTGTTCGCGACGCACACACCGCCGCGGCAGCGGGAGGTGACGCAATCGGCGTCTCGGGCGCAGGCATCGCCGGGCGGCAGCAGGCAGAACCTGCCGGGCGGGGTGGCGCGCTCGTAGCGAGTGCAGGAGGCGCGGCGGGCGAGGCAGACCGAATCGGGGGTGCAGGCCGCGCCGGTGGCGACGCGCTGGCGCTCCGGCTTCGCCGCGGACGCGCACGCTCCCTGCAGGCAGACGAGGGCGCCACAGCAGTTGGCGTCGCGGGCGCAGGGCTGGTCGGCCGTCCGGCACCGGCAGACGCGCCGGGAGCCCTTGCGGTCGCAGATGTTGGAGCAGCAGTCGGTGTTGCGCTGGCAAGGCTTGCCGGCGGGTGCATCGCCGACGCAGCCGGCGCGGGGCTCGGGGGCCGCCTGGGGCCGCCCGGCGGCGGCGGCCCCAGGC
>JBJTKE010000632.1:0-23333 GCA_046096285.1 Chloroflexota bacterium | reverse complement strand
GTTCCGGGCCGGTTACCACACCGGAATGAACCAGGAATCGTTCTGGGAGATCCAGGTCGTGGTGCCGGTTCGTACGTCCTCGATGAACGGCATAAGCCAGATTTCGTAGCCCTGGACCTTCCCGATGGTGACCTGGTACGTGAAGGTGGCCCAGGTCCGCGCCGCGCCACGGTTAATGAAGGTCTTCTTGCCGTTCCAGATCATGCCATCCATCGGACGGACCCAGATGTCGGTGCCGGGATTGAGGCGGTCGGCGAGGATGTCGTAGATGTCGATCTGGAGGGTGTCGAGGTACCTGTCAACCTTGTCTTCCCGGCGGATGCGCTTGATACGGATGGTGCCAATCTGCGCCCATGTGTCGATTCGCCAGACGGGCAGTTCCGCGGGAAGGTTGGCCGTGAACGAGGCGGTAGACGCCTTCGTAGACGCGCCCTTTCGCGGGGTAGCCGCGCTGTACCTGCCTTCGGCGTCGGCCGGAGCGGCGCTCTCCTCTTCGCCGGTCGCCCCGGAGCGATCGTGTCCCGGACCCGGATGATTCCCGGGACCGTCCTTCTTGCGATCCTTGCGGCGCTCGGCCTCGCGGGTGGCCGAGGCGCTGTCGAGGCTGGCGGCGGCCAGTGCGCCTGCGAGGGTGCCGATCACGAGCCGCCTGCTCATCGGCGCCTGCGATTGCCCGGACCCCGGTATGGTTTCCGGGTCGGTGGCGAACTCACCCCGCGGGATCCCGGACTGCCGGGCGCTGGTGACGAAATCCCAGGACATTGTGGACCTCCTGTTCGTCGACCCTCTGGTCGTTCGGATTCGCCGGACCATTCCGGCGCCTCTCCGAGACTAGGGGGCGTCAAGCCGCCCGGGAACGAACGATCTCGCCATCATGGGCACACGGCGGCGGTGCGGTTGTCACACCGCCACAGGAACCGGCGGGCGCGGCCGCCTGGTTGCCGCTGCGTGCCGGCATCCCCGCCGCCGAATCGGCGTGGCGGGCGCGGGGGATGGCGCGGTTCCTGCTCTCCGCGGGCCGAGGCGGACCGGGAATCGTGCCGGAGCGGAGGCGCGCGGGAGGATGGGATCCATGAGGCGGCGGAAGTCGCCGGGGCAGGCCCCGGTAAGGATGCTGGCGCTGGCATCGGCGTGGACGTTCGCGATGGCGATGGCGTTGTTGTCGGTATCCGGGATGGCGACCGCGCCGGCGGCGGCGGGTGCGCCGCCGGACACGGGGTTCGATCCCGCGCCGGGCACGCCCGCGGCGGCGGGCAAGCGCTTCGCATGGGAGCAGTTCGATGTGGCGCTGATCCTGCGCGAGGACCTCGGCGTCGACGTGATCCAGGTGCAGCGGGTGCGGTTCAGCGGCGGGCCGTTCCGCACGGGGTTCGCGGAGATCCCGGTGCAGGAGGGCCAGCGCATCGACGAGGTGAGGGTCGGGGAACTGGTCGACGGGGCACTGGTTCCCTATGCGCGGGTCGAACCGGAGGACTTCGGCGGGCAGCCGGGAACGTTCGCGGCGCGCGACGCCGGGGGTTTGCTGCGGATGGATTGGGCGATGACCCCGGCCACGGACGCGACGCGCACCTTCATGCTCGGCTACCACCTGCACGGGGCGGCGCGCACGGTTCGCATGGGCGACTACGAGGCGGCGGAGTTGAGTTGGACCGTGATCGATGAGCAGGTGACGACGGCTGCGCCGGTGGAGGCGGCAAGCCTGACGGTGGTGACGCCTGCCGCGTGGCCGTGGGTGGCGATGAAACTGCAGACCTCGGTGTTCCCCGAGGCGACGACGCCGACGCCGCGCAATGTGGTGATGACGGCAGGTCCCATCGCGGCAGGGCGTTCGTGGAGGGTGACGATCGGCGTGCCGATCCGCAAGGTTGGGGCGCTGGAGCCCTGAGGCGGCCGCGCCGGGCCGCGCCGCGCGCCCGGAGCCCGTTTGCCCGTGTGCCTGCCTGCGGGGGATCAGCGGCCGGGGAGCGCGGGGTCCTTCATGAGCAGGCGCCAGTCGCCATGGGAGCAGGCGGAGAGCCCGTGGGCGTCGCTGAACTCGTCGATGGCGCGCATGACGCCGTGCCAGTACGGGGTGTAGTCGTGGGCGAGGAGGAGACCGCCGGGGACGAGCAGGGGCCATGCGCCGGCAAGGTCGGCGGCGACGGATTCGTAGTCGTGAGCGGCGTCCATGTAGATGAGGTCGGCGGAGAAGCCGGTGCGCGCGAGGATGCGGAGCCCGAGATCGGAGGGAACCGGCAGCGGCGTGATGAGGTCCTGGAAGCCGAAGTGGATGACGTTGGCGAGGAAAGACTCGTAGATGGTGGGGCGGCCGTGCTTCCGTTCGAGGAGTTCGGCCCTGGGGGAGCGTTCCGCGTTGGGCGCGTTGCCCTGGATCATGTGCGTCTCGTTGCCGAGCCAGGTGTCGATGCAGATGATCTCCTCGCAGGGCACGCCGCAGGCGCGGCAGCACGCGGCCATGGAGATCGCGGACGCGCCTCTCCGGGAGCCGATTTCGAGGATGCGGACCGGACGGATGGCGTCGACCAGGATGCTGAAGATGGGGTCCTGACCGCCCCAGGTCGAGAGATCCGGCGGCCGCTCGTGAGCCGGGAATCCGCCGTAGATGTCCTCGTCGCCGAAGAAGGCCTCGCGGACGGTGCGAGTCACGGAGCGTCCTCCCGGGACGCGGCGGTTGAGGGCAGGCCGGAAAGGCGGCGCACGTCGGCCTCGAGGCGCGCCAGTTGGCCGGGGTCGCCGGGGCGGGGGCGTTCGGGCTCGCCGAAGCGGACGGCGATGCGCCACTGCGGTCCGCGCTGGTACTCGAAGCCGACCGGGACGATGGGCACGCTGGTGCGGCCGTCGCGCTCAGCCAGCGCGGCGAAGCGGAGGAAGCCCGGCCTGAAGGCGAGCATCTCGTCGTCGCGGGTCTTGGGAGTGGGGTTGGGGTCGATGTTGGGGTAGCCCTCGGGGAAGACGAGCACCAGTTCGCCGTTGCGGAGCGCGCCGACGCTGAGGCGGCTCGCGGCGAGCAGGCGGGATCGGTCGCTGGCGGGAAGGCTGGACGCGCCGTCGGCGCGGGGCAGGACGGTCCAGCCCGCGGCGGCGTTGGCGGCGGTCATGAGCCGCAGCAGGCGGGGGTCGTCCACCCAGTCGAGGGTGACGGTGGCGCGCATCGGGCGGGGCAGGGTGGCGAGGAGGACGCAGCCATCCCAGAAGTGGTGGAAGTGGCGGGAGGCGAGCATGACCGGCCCCTCGCGGGGGAGGTGGTCGAGCCCTTCGACGGTCAGGTCGATGCGGCGGCAGAGGGCGCGGGCGGTGGCCCGCAGCGACTGCCAGGCGAACCAGGCGCTCAGCGGCCGGGAATCGGCTGCCATGCCTGCGGTTCCGGGGCGGCGGCGCGGCTGCCGCGGCCGCCAAGGGCGAGCGCCGCGGGAAGGACGCCGGCGACGATGGCGAGCAGGACGGGAGGCCAGAGCCCGGCGCTGAGGCTGAGCACGGAGGCGAAGACGATGTTGGCGAGGTAGACCGCGAAGGGGAACCAGGCGCGGCCGTCGAGGAGGACGGGGTCGATCTCCTCGCGCCAGATCAGGCGGCTGAGGCCCATGTAGGCAAGGCCGGTGACGGACCAGCCGAGCAGGTTCTGGAGGGGCATCCCGTAGTAGGGGCCAGAGATGTGCCACTCCCAGAACTTGACGGCCATGCCGGGGTCGGCCATGGCGGGATCGAGCACGAGGTCCCAGGCGGTGAGCAGCCAGACGCCGATGGCGATGGTCCAGAAGGTCTGGCGGCCGCCGAAACGGGTGGCGATGACGCGGCCGAGCAGGTAGGCGGCGAAGCCGAGGTAGAACCAGGAGAGGGGGATGGTGAAGGGCACCCGGTCCATGACCTTGTAGCCGAGGAAGTCGGTGTAGGAGTAGTTGCCGAAGGGGAAGCCGGTGCCGGTGCCGATGAGTTCGCTGGCGAGCGAGAGGCCGAAGGAGACGAGGAAGAAGACGGCGGTCTTGCCGAGGCCAATGATGGCCCAGCCGAAGGCGAACATGGCGAGCGCGCCGAAGATCATGTGGGTGGCGCCGCCGTGTTCCATGCCCATCGCGTAGACGCGCATGGCGTTGGGGTCGCTGGCGAAGGAGGCGAGGTTGGGAATGACCACGAGCAGGCCGAGCAGGCCGAAGAGGAGGGCGGCGATGTGGCCGACGAGAAAGACCCTGGCGAGTTTCATGGCTGCCTCCCGCTTGCGCCGCGGACGAGCGTCCGGCCGCGCCAATTGTGATCCCGGCGGAGGGCGCTGCGCCAGAGGGCGAACGTAGCCGGGATGTCGAGCAAGGGTGAGAGCCAGTAGGTGGCGGGGCGGTCCGGGTAGGCGCGGGCTGCGCCGGCAAGGACGCCGAGGCGGGCGGCGAGAAGGCCGCGGTTGAGCGCGGCGGCCGGGCCGCCGGAGCGCAGGGTGAGCAGGGCGAGCGGCAGCGGCGCTGCCTGGACGAGGGTGGCCTCGGCGAGCAGGAGCAGGGCCTCGCGGTCGAGGTAGCGGTCGCGCATCGGCAGGGAGCGGGACCAGTTGGTCCAGGTTTCCCGCCAGTCGCGGTACATGGCGGTCTCGGCAAGGGGGCCGCCCTCGTGGAAGCCGACGAGGTGGCCGGCGGCGGCGATGGCGCGGGCGATGGTGACGTCCTCGCAGACGGAGTCGCGGCCGGCCGCGAAGCCGCCGACGGCGAGGAGAGCGGCCCGGTCGTAGATCGCGCACTGGCCGCTGGCGAGGACGAGGGAGCGGTCGCTGGTGTCGAGGCCGGGGATGCCGTGGCGGTAGACGAGGCTGGCGAGGAAGGCGGGATGGATGAGGCCGTCCGCGGGGCCGGAGAGCCGCTGGCGGGTGGCGAGGCTGGTGGTGCCCGCGCCGCTGCGGCGGATTTCGGCCAGCAGCGAACGGGCGAGATCGGGCTGCACGCGCACGTCGGCGTCGATGGTGAGCATCCAGCGGGAGGCGGGGTCGGCGGCCAGGAGCGCGGTCTGCAGGCCGTGGGCCTTGCCGTTCCAGCCGTGGGGGATGGGCGCGGCGTCGACGAGGCGGACGCGGGGGTCGCGGCGGGCGAAGGCGTCGATGATCTCGCGGGTGGCGTCGCGGGAGCCGCCATCGGAAACGAGAATCTCGGCGACCTCGGCGGGCTGGAGGACGAGGCCCTCGAGGCAGGGGGCGAGGCGGTCCTGCTCGTCGAGAACGGGAACGATGACCGTGATCCGCTCCCCGGGGGCGGGGCGGGAGGAGGGGGCGACCGGCGCGCCGCCCGCGGTGCGCGCCATGCGGAGGAAGACGCGCACGGCGGCGGCGGCCTGCACCGTAGCGAATGCGAGAAGAAGGGCGCGGCCGATCATGGCGCGGCGTCCGCGCCGGTGGCGGCGGTAGCGGCCGCGGGCGGGCCGCTCTCGACAGGGCGCGCCGGCGTGGCTAGGATCAGGCAGGGCGGACCGGGAACGCGAAGAGAGGCCCCGTGAAGACGCAGCGCATCATCGTCATCGGCAGCGGATTCGGCGGACTGGCGGCGGCCATCCGGCTGGCCTCGCGGGGGCACCAGGTGACGATTCTGGAGACGCAGGATCAGCCGGGAGGCCGCGCGGCGGTCTTTCGCGACCAGGGGTTCACCTTCGACGCAGGGCCGACGGTGATCACCGCGCCGTGGCTGATTCGCGACCTGTTCGCGCTTTCCGGGCGCAACGCCGACGACTACCTGCGGTTGGTCCCGGTCGATCCGTTCTACCGGATCTTCTTCCCCGACGGCTCGCACTTCGACTACAGCGGCGAGCAGGAGCGGATGATCGCCGAGATGCGGCGCATCGGGGCGGGGGAGGAGGACGTCGCCGGCTACCGCGAGTTCGTGGACCTGAGCAGGCGGATTTTCGCCAAGGGCTTCGACGAACTGGCGGATGTGCCGTTCCTGACCTTCGGCGACATGCTGGCGATCGCGCCGGACCTGGTGAAGTTGCAGAGCTACCTGTCGGTCTACGACCTGGTGGCGCAGCGGGTCCGGGATCCGCGGCTGCGGCAGGCGCTGTCGTTCCATCCGCTGCTGGTGGGGGGCAACCCGTTCCAGACCTCGAGCATCTACGCGCTGATCCACTACCTGGAGCGGGAGTGGGGCGTGTGGTTCGCGATGGGCGGCACCGGCGCGGTCGTTCAGGCGATGACCCGGCTGTTCGGGGAACTGGGCGGCACGATCCGGCTGAACGCGGAGGCGGCGGAGATCACGCTGGAGCGGGGCCGGGCGGCCGGGGTGCGGCTGCGCTCCGGGGAGACGCTGCCGGCGGACGCCGTGGTGTGCAACGCCGACGTGGCCTGGGCCTACCAGAACCTGCTGCCGGCGGCGGCGCGGCGGAAATACACCGACGCCCGGTTGGCGAAGATGCGCTACTCGATGTCGCTGGTGGTGATCTACTTCGGAACCGACCGGCAGTACCGGGGCGGCGACGGCCCGGCGCTGGCCCACCACGACATCATGCTCGGCCCGCGCTATCGCGGGCTGCTGGAGGACATCTTCAACCGGAAGGTGCTGGCGGACGACTTTTCGCTCTACCTGCACATGCCCACACTGACCGAACCGTCGCTGGCTCCGGAGGGGTGCGAGGCGTTCTACGTGCTGTCGCCGGTGCCGCATCTCGGCGGCGGGGTGGAGTGGGAGCAGGCCGCGAAGCCCTACCGCGACCGGATCATGCAGTTCCTGGAGGACCGCTACCTGCCGGGGCTGTCGAAGCACCTGGTGACGGAGCGGATGATCGACCCCCGGTACTTCCGCCACGATCTGAACAGCTACCTGGGATCGGCGTTCTCGGTGGAACCGATCCTCACGCAGTCGGCCTGGTTCCGGCCGCACAACCGCTCCGAGGAGGTGCCCAACCTCTACTTCGTGGGGGCGGGAACCCACCCCGGCGCGGGGATGCCGGGGGTGCTGTCGTCGGCGGTGATCGTGGACGACCTGATCGCGGTGACCGCGGAGTAGGGCGGCCCTCACGCCCGGAAGCCCGGCGCGCCGAGATCGGCGGCGACGTGGCGGGCGAAGGAGGCGGCGATGCCGGGCACGCGCTGGAGTTTGCGGCGGCCGGAGACGCGGGCGCGGCCGGCGAAGACGTCGCAGTCCATGGCCTCGATGCGGTCGAGGATGGCGCCGTAGAGGTCGGCGCCGGCCATGGCGGTGAGGCGGCCGCTGGGCGAGAGGGCGGGGAAGCCCTGGGCGGCGGAGCGGTAGAGGGCGCGGGCGCGCTCGATCTCGAAGGCGATGAGGTCGCGGAAGCGGCCGGTGGGAACGCCGGCGAGGGTGGCCTCGGGGTCGCAGCCGAAGGCGGCGAGGTCGGCGAGCGGGAGGTAGAGGCGGCCGCCGCGGCTGTCCTCGGCGACGTCGCGCAGGATGTTGGTCAGCTGCATGGCCTTGCCGAGATCGACGGCGTGAGGCAGGGCGCGGGGGTCGGTGCAGCCGAGCATCGGGGCGACCATCAGGCCGACGGTGCCCGCCACCTGGTAGCAATAGACGGAGAGGTCGTCCCAGTCCCGGAAGCGGACGGTGGAGAGATCGGTGCGGATGCCGGCGAGCAGGTCGCGGGCGGGTTGGACGGGGATGCGGTAGCGGTCGCGGGCGACGGCGAAGGCGACGGCGACCGGATCGGAGGGGTGGTCGAGTTCGCGCTCCCAGGCGTCGAGTTGCACGGCGGCGAGCGCCGGGTCCTCGGCGTGGTCGGCGATGTCGTCGGCGATGCGGCACCAGGCGTAGACGGCGTGGACGGCCTTGCGGCGCTCGGGCGGCAGGCAGTGGCTGGCGAGGTAGAAGGTGCGGCCGTGGGCGCGGCTGATGTCGGCGCACTGGTCCCAGTCGGCGACGCCGGGGCAGGCGGCCTCGCCGCGGGCGAGCCATTCGTTGCGGAGCAGCCATTCGCCGCGGCTGGCGAGGTCGCGGATCATGGCCACCTCGGCGCGCCGTCGGCGATCAGTTCGGCGGTGCGGAGCGCGGCGAGGTCGCCCGCGCCCGCGGCGAACATGCTGACGCGCAACTGGTCGACGATGGCGGCGAGGGCGTCGTGGGCGGCGGTTTCGGAGGAGGCGGCGGCGCGGAGCAGGGGAGCGGCGAACCCCGCGAGGTCCGCGCCGAGGGCGACGGCCTTGGCGGCGTCGACGCCGGAGCGCAGGCCGCCGCTGGCGAAAACGGGCAGATGGGGAACGGCGGCCCGGACCATCAGGAGGCTTTCGGCGGTGGGGATGCCCCAGTCGACGAAGGCGGCGGCGACGGCGCGGAGGCGCTCGGTGGGCGCGCGGTGGCGCTCGACCTCCGACCAGGAGGTGCCGCCCGCGCCGGCGCAGTCGATGGCGCTGACGCCAGCCTCGGCGAGTTGGCGGGCGACCGCGCCGGAGATGCCCCAGCCGACTTCCTTGACGACGACCGGGGTTTCGATGACGGAGCAGACGGCCTCGATGCGGCGGAGCAGGCCGCTCCAGTTGACGTCGCCGCCTGCCTGCAGGGCCTCCTGGACGGGGTTGAGATGGAGCGCGAGGGCGTCGGCGCCGATCATGTCGACGGCGCGGCGGCACTCGTCGGGGCCGTAGCCGCAGTTGAGCTGAATCGCGCCGAGGTTGGCGAGGAGCAGGATGTCCGGGGCGTGGCGGCGGATGTCGAAGAAGGGGGCGAAATCCGGGTTCTCGATGGCGACGCGCTGGGAGCCGACGCCCATCGCCACGCCGAACTCCCGGGCGGCGAGGGCGAGACGGCGGTTGATCTCGGCGGCGCGATCGACGCCGCCGGTCATGCCGGAGATGAGGATCGGGGCGCGGAGGGTCTTGCCGAAGAGGCGGGTGGAGGCGTCGACGGCGGCGAGGTCGAGATCGGGCAGGGCGCAGTGGACGAGGCGGTAGCGCTCGAAGCCTGCGGAAACCGCCGCCGCGACCGGGTCGTCGAGCACGATCTGGATGTGTTCCCGTTTGCGGCCGGCGATGCGGGCCGATTCGTCGCTCATGGCCGGAACCTGATCGATCGCTGATCCGGATGGTCACGCACCGCGGTCCGGTCTGGTCCGGTGCGGCGCGGGGCGCTGAGCGCGCGGCGCCGGGCGCGGCGTCTCGCTGGCACGGGACATGATACGACCTCCGGGGCCCATTGCGGGAGATGGCGGCCGCGGTGGCGGACAGCCACCGCGCGGAATGGCTGCGGGATCGCAGGAATCACATGTAGAATGCAGGAATAAGGGGGTCGCCGGAGGTCTCGCTGACGGCTCCCCGGGGGTGCTCCGCCGCTTCATGGCTGACGAAACGGTTCCCGAACTTCATCCGCCCCGCCCGAGGGGCCGCAGCACGGTGACGGCGCCTGTGGCCGTGGTGCTGGCCCTGGCGTGCCTCGCCGGGTTCGCGGCGCGCTGTGCGTCCACCCGGCTGCCGCTGTTTCACGACGAGGCGGCCACGCTGCTGGCCGCCCGGCGCATCGCGGAAACCGGCATTCCGATGCTCCCGAGCGGCGTGCTGTACCTCCACGGCGCGGTGATCTCCTACCTGCTCGCGCCGCTGGGATGGCTGGGGTGGCTGGACATCGCCAACGTGGAGAACCTGCGCCTCGTCAACGCGGCGATCGGCGTCGCGGCGATCCCGCTGGCGTTCCTTGTCGGGCGAACGGCGAGCGGCTCGCAGGGGGTTGGCGCGGCAGCGGCGGCGCTGGTGGCGCTGGACCCGGCGGGCGTGCTGTGGGGAAGCTACCTGCGGATGTACGCCCTGCTGGAGGTGCTGGCGGCCGGGTTCGCCCTCGCCTTCCTGCACGCCATCGCGGCCCCGGCGGAGCGGCCGAACCGGGCGGCGCTCGGCTGGATGATCGCGACCTTCTGGCTGGCGATGTTCTCGCAGACGGTGGCCGCCCTGCTGCTCCCCGCGGCGGCCGCGGTTGCCGTCGCGCTGTTCGGGCGGGAGTTGCTGGGGGCACGGCGCAGCCTGACCGCGGCGCTGCTGGCCTGCGCGGCGGCCGTGGCCGCCTACCTCGCGCTCACCCGGTTCGGGAGCGCGGGCGGCGCGGCGTCGATCGCGCAGGGGGGCGGCCTGCCGGGGGTCCGGTTCCTCGGGGATGACCAGATCGACCTGTCGCGGCTGATCGATCCGAACGCCTGGTCGGTGCGGGAGGTGCTCGGCGGCCATCCCTTCGGCGAGGTGTTGCCGTTCGTGTTCGTCGGGCTGATCTGCGTGGTGGTCGGGCGGGTGCTGGCAGCGGATGCGCCGCCGGACGGGCCTGCCCGGGGGGCGGGCGCGCTGCTGGCGCTTGGGTTGCTGCCGGTGCTGGCGCTGGTGTTCCTGGTCAGGGACTCCGGGGAGCGGTATCTGACGGGAAGCCTGGTTCCGCTGCTGGCGCTGACCGGCTGGGGGTGGTGGCTGGTGCGCCCCGGGTGGCCGGCGTTCGCGCCGCTGGCCGGGTGGCTGGCGCGCGCGCTGGCAGCCGCCATCCTCGCCGGGATGGTGCTGGCCCGCGACGGCTGGATGCTGACCCACCTGCGCGACTGGGGGCCGCTGCGGTACGGCGACCAGCGGGCGGCGGTGCTGGCGATCGCCGCCGAACGGGAGCGCGGCAACCTGGCGATCGGCAACTTCCCGGTGGTGATGGCCGAAACGCTGGGCAGCGCGGAGGGCGTCCGGTTCCTGAACGACACCGGACTCTGGGCGGGACCATCGCCGGATGGCTCGCCGCGCGACTACTGGCTGGGGAATCCGATGATCACGAGCGCGGGCGCGCTCTGCGAGACCGCCGCGGCCAATCCGGGGTCGTTCATCATCGCGGCGAAGATATAGACCGATTACTGGACCAGCCTCGAGGAACTGCCGGCCATGTTTGTCGTGATGGAGGGAGTGTCCCGGCCGTTCTACCGGGACGGCAGCGCGCGGGTGTACCGCATCGAACCGGAGAAGCGCTGGGACGCGGCGGCAGCGGCGGTCTGCCGGGATGCGGGCATGGCGGCATCCCCGCCGTTGCGGGATACGCCCGAGGCGGCGCCCGCGTCTCCTGCGACTCCCGCGTCATCAGGCACGGCAGCGACGCCGGCGGCCCGCCGGGAGCGGACGGACCCGGCCGATAGCCGGCAGCCGGAGCGGCGGCGTGCCCGGGCGACACCGACGCGATGACCCGCGCCGGTCAGCCAGCGGCGCCCGGGAGCGGGATTGACTGGGGGTGGGAGAAGAGGCCGTCCGGGTCGACGCGCGCCTTGACCGCGCTGAGCCGGGGCAGGTTGGCGCCCCAGTAGGCATCTGCATATTCGCTGAATCGCCGGTTGGGCCAGTTGACGAAGGCGCTCGGCGCAGTGATGGAGTCGACGAGAGCGACGGCGTCCTCGAGCCATTCCGCGGCCGCGGCCACCTGATCGGCGGGAGCGTCGGGCATCCAGGTTATGCCGGTGTGGATGATCCCGGCCACGTTGCGGTGGGGGAAGGCGGTGGCGTCCGCGGCGACCGCGGCCTGGGTTGCGCCGCCGACCCAGCCGAAGTACTGGAAACTGGCCGAGATGCGGTCGTCGCCCACCGGGCAATCGAGGATGCGTTCGAAGATCCGGGCGGCCGCGTCGTCCGGGAGGTCGCTGGCGGCGAAGCGGGCGTAGTCGTCCCAGGAGTGGGGATCCCGGGGCGGCGTGGCCAGCCAGTCGAACTGGGCGTCCCGGAAGGGCAACTCGGTCACCTCGCCGGCGTAGGCGGGGCCCGCCTCGGCGATCGGGGCGATCAGATCGGTCGCGTCGGCGCGGGAGCCGATGAAACACCCGAAGGTGGAGGAGCCGGGAACGAAGCGGGGATCGCGCAGCCGGGAGGCCGGGATGGGGACGCGGCCCGGGCTCGGCGGAATGGAGGAGATGGAACTGATGCCGGCGAGTTCCGGCGGGGCCGCCCGGTGCACCGATTCGTAGGCGGCGAAGGCGGCGGCGGCGTACTCGGCGCCCTGGTGGCGGTATTCCCAGACGATGATGTCTTGCCGGGGAATCTCGACGAGCGCTGCCGTGAAACTGGTGACGACGCCGATGCTGCCGCCGCCCCCCTGGCAGGCCCAGAAGAGGTCCGCGTCGGAGTCTGGCGTGGCGGTCACGAGGTCGCCGCTGGCGAGGGCGATGGTGACGGAGCGCAGGTGGTCGGCGGTGATCCCGGCCCAGCGGGCGTTGTTGCCGATGCCGCCGCCGAGGAGCAGGCCGGTGACGCCGACGTTGGGGCAGGTGCCGATGGGCAGCATCCAGCGCGAGCCGCGGAGGGCGGTCATGAGTTCGCCGTTGAGGGCGCCTGCCTGGATCTCCGCTGCGCCGGCATCGAGATCGGCCGAGATGCGGTTCATCGGCCGGGTGGAGATAACGAGGCCGGGGCCGGTGCAGTAGCCCTCGTAGTTGTGCTGGCCGCCGCTGACGGCGAGCGGCGTGGCGGTGCGGGCGGCCCAGGAGATGCAGGCGGCGACGTCGCCGGGGGTTTCGCAGCGGGCGACGGCGAGGGGCAGGTCGCGGGCGAAGCGGAGAGTCCTGGGACCGGGGACGGCGTGGAAGTCGGGTTCGGAGGCCCGGACGAGGCGCCCGGTGAGGCGGGCGGCGAGGTCGTCGAGGTCGGCGGCGCGGGACTG
Source organism: Chloroflexota bacterium (assembly GCA_046096285.1). Lineage (GTDB taxonomy): Bacteria > Chloroflexota > Chloroflexia > Thermomicrobiales > UBA6265 > CADCWF01. The sequence continues at coordinate 10,773 of JBJTKE010000632.1, read as the reverse complement.
CGTGGCCGCGATGTGGGGGCCGAGCACCGAGGCGATCGATGCTGCGCCGATGGCGCGGAGGAATTGGCGGCGGTCGAAACGGGCCACGGACGCGCCTCCTGGTGTTGAGCGGGCCGCGGCGCGTGGCAGCGCAACCAGCCAACCTGGCCCGTGCCGCACGCCGCAGGAAGCGGCATGAGTATGCCAGACCGGAGTCCGGGGCGGGCCGCCCCGCCGCATGGTTCCACGCCCGCGAGCGCCAGCCGCGACAGGGCAGGCGGCGGACGGCGGCGCTCACGGACGAGGACCGGCGCGGCGCCGGATGGCGAGCGCGGCGGACACGGGAGAAGATGTTTCCATCGGTCGTGAAACGTGTGGGAACCACGCATGGCGGCAGCGCCGCCCGGAAACCAGAATCGGATAGGCGGCAATGAACCGCCGAGGCCTGCGAGAAAGGAGTCCGATGGATACGTTCAGGAAGGGTTGTTTGACGGCGCTGCTGGGGCTGTCGTTGGCCAGCGCATGGGCCGCGCCGGCAACCGCTGGATTCGAGAGCTTGCTCAATCGGGACGGGGAAGGGCCAAAGTTCGAAGCCATCGGCATGCTGACGGGCTACCGCCTGGTTCCCAGCAACCGGGCCTACAGCCTGATGGCTGAGGTGAGCGTGATCGAAGGCGCGGATATCGGAGACCTGCGGTGCAACGTTGAAGCGGTGGATGAGCGGGGGGATTCGATGTACCGCGTCGGGTTTTCCTGCGTCGGGCTGGAGCGAAACGAGCCGGTCCCGGTCTTTGTCCGGGTTTTCCGGCTGCCGCTGGCCGATCCTGACTCGGAATCGGAGTACACCATGGCATCGGCCATCGCGTTGCAGTGCACCGAGAAGGTGATGCCGAAAGCCGAAAATCACGTCCTCTGCGGCGGCGAGGAGCGGCTGACCCGCCGCTGAACCCTCATCAACGGCGCAGGCCCCGGTTCCCGCTCGGGAGCCGGGGCCTGGTGACCGTGGGGCCGGGCGACCCGCGACGCGGCGGCGGGACCGGCGCTACCCGCGCCAGGGGCGGGCGGCGGTGCGCTCCTCGTAGGCGGCGCGGGCCTGCCGGACGCCGGGGCGGGCGGAGACTTCGGCCACCGGCACGTCCCACCAGCTTTCGAAACCGGGAACGCCGCGGGCGGCATCGACCTTGACGTCGATGAGGACGGTGCGGTCGGCCTGCTTCGCCTGGGCGAGGGCGTGCTGGAGTTCGGAGGCGGTGCGGGCGCGGTAGGCGATGGCGCCGAGGCTTTCGGCGTTCTTCGCGAAGTCGATGGGCATGTAGGGGCCGTCGAGGACGCCGGTTTCCGGGTTGCGGGCGCGCAGCTCGTTGCCGAAGGCGGGGGAGCCGCAGCCCATCTGCAACCCCTTGATGCACTGGAAGCCGCCGTTGTCGATGAGGACGACGACGAGCTTCATGCCCTCCTGCAGGGAGGTGACGATCTCGGTGTGGAGCATGAGGTAGGAGCCGTCGCCGACCATGATGAAGACCTCGCGGGAGGGGTCGGCCATCTTCGCGCCGAGGGCGCCGGCGATCTCGTAGCCCATGCAGGAGAAGCCGTATTCGAGGTGGTAGCTCTTGGGATCGACCGGGCGCCAGAGCTTGAGCAGGTCGCCGGGCATGGAGCCCGCGGCGCAGACGACGACATCGCGGGGGCCTGCCGCGTCGTTGACCATGCCGATGGCGTTGGCCTGGGTGAGGTGGTCCGGGGTGGCGACGCGGCGCAGACCGTCGACGACGCCGTCCCACTCGGCCTTCCACGTCTCCACGGCGTCGCCCCAGGCGGCGTCCGCCCGATAGCCGGCGGCGGCGGCCGCCGCGTGGAGGGCCTTCAGGCCCTCGCGGGCGTCGGCGATGAGCGGCAGCGCGCCGAGTTTGTGGGCGTCACGGGAGGCGACGTTAATGCTGAGGACGCGGGCGTCCGGGTTGGCGAAGGCGGTGTGGGAGGCGGTGGTGAAGTCGGAGAGGCGGGTGCCGACGGCGATGACGAGGTCGGCCTCGCGGGCGAGGCGGTTGGCGGCGAGGCCGCCGTTGGAGCCGACGGCGCCGGCGTTCCAGGGATGATTCCAGGGGAGGGCGCCCTTGCCGGCCTGGGTCTCGACGACGGGGATGCCGAAGGCGTCCGCGAAATCGGCCAGTTCGGCGGTGGCCTCGGAGTAGATCGTGCCGCCGCCGGTGACGATGACGGGACGGCGGGCATTGCGCAGCAGGGCGACGGCGTCGGCAAGGGCCTCCGGGGCGGGAACGCCGCGGTAGATGGTGTGGACGCGGGGGGCGAAGAAGGCGAGCGGGTAGTCCCAGGCCTCGGTCTGGACGTCCTGCGGGAGGCAGACGGTGACCGCGCCGGTGTCGGCCTGGTCGGCGAGGATGCGCATGGCCTCGGGAAGGCTGGCGAGGAGTTGATCGGGGCGGTTGATGCGGTCCCAGAAGCGGGAAACGGGGGCGAAGGCGTCGTTGGCGGAGAGGTCGAGGCTCATCGGGTGCTCGACCTGCTGGAGGACGGGATCGGGCAGGCGGTTGGCGAAGATGTCGCCGGGGAGCAGCAGGACGGGGAGGCGGTTGACGGTGGCGGTGGCCGCGCCGGTGACCATGTTGAGCGCGCCGGGGCCGATGGAGGAGGTGCAGGCGAACATCTGCAGCCTGTTCTTCATCTTGGCGTAGGCGATGGCGGCGTGGACTGCCCCCTGCTCGTTCTGGGGGCGGTAGTAGCGGAGGTCGTCGCGGAACTCCTCGAGGGCCTGGCCGAGGCCGGATACGTTGCCGTGACCGAAAATGCCCCACATGCCGGCGAACATGGGCTGCTGGCGGCCGTCGCGGGCGAGGTGCTGGTTCGCGAGAAAGCGGACGACGGCCTGGGACATCGTGAGGCGAACGGTCTCCATCGAGGCCTCCCTTCGTGGCGGTGTGGAGGACGGGCGAACGGCGGCGGAGAGGGGCGGATTGACCGCCCGGCAACGCCGTCCGACACTAGGCGAAACTCGCGGCGCGGAGGTCGCCGCCGGGATGGTAGCACGGGGCCGGAGCGGCTCCGGGCGGGGCGGCGGGGCGAACGGAAGGACGAGCGATGCCCGGGACGGCGAGCAGCCGGGCCTTCCTGCTGGTGCTGATCACGGGCATCCTGTGGGGCACGATCGGGGTCGGCGCAAAGCTGATCTACGAGACGACGACGCTGGACTCGGTGTCGGTGACCTGGTTGCGGTCGCTGGTGGCGGCGGCGGCCTGCATCGCGCTGGCGGGGCCCGGGCTGGGGCGCGGCATCCGGGCGGCGTCGCGGCGGGATCTGGCGTTGATGGCCGGGCTGGGCGTCCTGCTCATCGTCTACCAGTGGTGCTACCTGGCGGCGATCGACCGGCTGGGCATCGCCCCGGCGACGCTGATCGCGCTGTGCGTGCCGCCGGTGCTGGTGGCGGCCGTCTCGGTGCTGTTCCTCGGGGAGCGGATGACGCCGCTGCTGCTGGCCTGCCTGCTGGGCGCGCTCGCCGGAACGGCCCTGCTGGTTGGCGCGCCCGCGGGCGGCGGCGAAGCGCGGGACGGCGACGTGCTGCTGGCCGGGGTGCTGTTCGGGCTGGGTTCGGCGGTGGGCGTGGCGGCGCACGCCCTCGGCAGCCGCAGGATCGCGGGCGCGCACGACGCCCTGCTGCCGCTGGCGATCGGCTTCCCGGCGGGCACGGCGATCTTCGCGCCCGCGGCCTTCGGCCACGGGTTCTCGTGGGATCAGCCCGCCATCGGCTGGGCGCTGGTCATCTATCTCGGGGTCGTGCCCTCGGCCCTGGCCTACCTGCTCTACCAGCGTGGGCTGCGCCACCTTCCTGCCTCGACGGCCACGATCATCACGCTGGTTGAGCCGCTGACGGCGGCGGTGCTGGCCTGGGCGCTGTTCGGCGAACGGCTGGGACCGGCGGGGCTGGCGGGCGGCGGCTTGCTGCTGGCGTCGATCGTCGGGTTGTCGCGGCGGGCGGGCGACGGACAGGCCGCCCCGGCGGCGGCCGTAGCGCTGGGGGAGCGCGGATGAGCGGCCGCCTCCGCGATGGCGTCGCGGCCCTCGAGCGGGGTGATCCGCTGGCGGCGTTGCCGATGCTGCTGGCCGCGGCCGCGAAGAAGCCGGATGACGCGGCCCGCTGGATCGCGCTGTCGCGGGCCCAACTGGAGTTGGCCGACGCGGCGGGCGCGGTGGAGTCGGCGGGCAAGGCCGTCGGGCTGGACCCCCGCTGCGCCGACGCGGTGCTGCAGCAGGCGGCGGCGAACCGGCGGCTCGGCGACCGGGAGGAGGCCGCGCGCAACCTTGCGGCGTTCGCGGCGGCCGCGCCGGGGGATCTGCCCGGGCTGCGGCGGGTGTTGCGGCGCGCGCTCGCGATGCGGGAATGGGATGCCGCCGGGGAGATCGCCCGGGCGGTGCTCGCGCTGGCGCAGGACGACGAGGACGCCGCGTTCGCGGTCGCCGCCGCCCTGCAGGCCGCGGGCGACGGGGCGGGTGCGCGGCGGCTGGCGGCCCGGGGCGGGCCCGGGGACGCGACGCGGGCTGAGATCCGGTTGCTGGCGGCCGGGGGCGCGGCGCTCCCGGCGTGGGCGCTTGCCCAGCAGACCCCGGACCGGGTGCTCACGGCGCGCGTCGCGGAAACCGTCGCGGAGGATCTGCTGGCGGCGGGGCATCTCACCGCATCACTGGCGGCGGCGGAACGGGCGCTGCTGATCGACGCCGGACTGGCGCGAGCGCGCGGGCTGCGCGAGATCGCGCAGGGGCGGCTGGCGGCGCTGCGGGGGGAGATCCCGGATCCGCAGATCGCGCCGAGGGAGTGGCAGCCGGAGCCGGGGCGGTCGCTGCTGGTGACCGAGGGCTCGCTGCCGCGCGTGGTGAACGGCGGCACAGTGCGGACGCAGGAAGGAGCGATCGGTCTGGCCGGGTGCGGCATCGAGGAGGCTGTGCTCACCGAGCCGGGGTTCCCGTGGACGCGCGGGTGGCTGGCCGACCCACCGGAGGAAGTCGTCGACGGGGTTTGCTACCTGCGGGCATTGCCGCCGGAGGTGCGCTGGGAGCCGCAGCGCGGCGTCGATCTGCCGGCGCTGCGGGCGGCGCTGCCGGTGCGGGACGACGCGTGGATCACCGGGATGGCGCAACGGATCGCGGAGGCCGCGGAGCGGGTGCGGCCCGAGGTGCTCCGGGCGACGCGGCATCCCCGCCACGCCGAGGCGGCGACGCTGGCCGGCGAGGCGCTGGGACTGCCGGTGATCTACGAGGTGCGGGACTGGTGCGAGCGCAACTGGCGCGAGGGCGACCCCCAGCGGGAACGGGGCTCGGAGCAGTGGAACCTGCTGGCCGCATGGGAGACCCGGCGGATGAAGTCGGCCGCCCGGGTGGTCGTGATGACGGACGCGATGCGGGCGGAGGCGGTAGCCCGGGGCGTGCCGCCGGGTCGGGTCGTGGTTGCGCCCAATGCGCCCGACGTCGGAACGATCGTGCCGATGGCGGCGGAACCGGGGCTTCGCGAGCGGGTGGGCATCCCGGCCGGGAGCCCGGTGATCGGGCACCTCTCGGCGCTGTCCCGGTACGAGGGACTGGAGGACCTGATCGACGCGATGGGGCCGCTTGGGCGGGCGTGCCCGGATGCGATCCTGCTGGTGGTCGGAGACAACCCGCACCGCGCGGTGCTGGAGACGCGGGCGGCCGCGGCGGGCGTGGCGGAGCGGGTGCGATTCGCCGGACGCGTGCCGCCCGCGGACCGCGCGCGCTGGTACGCGTTGATGGATGTCATCGTCATCCCGCGCCGGGCGACGCCGGCAACGGTGAGTCTCGAGCCATCGAAGATGTGCGAGGCGATGGCGACGGGGCGGCCGGTGGTCGCCAGTGGCCTGCCGCCGATCCGCGCGGTGATCCGGCACGGGGAAACCGGCGTGCTCACGCCCCCGGGCGAGCCGGAAGCGCTCGCGGGGACGCTGGCGGAACTGCTGGCCGACCCCGCGCGGCGGGAGCGGATCGGCGCGGCGGGGCGAGCGTGGGTGGTCGCCAACCGCACGATCGACCGGACCGTCGACGTGCTGGCGTCCGTGCACCGGGAGACGGTCGCGGCGGCGGCGGCGGCCGACGGAACCGGCGGCTTCGTGCCGGCGCGCCGCCGCGAACCTGCCCGCATCCTGCACATCGTCGCCACGTCGAATCCGTGGATGCTCTCGGGGAGCACGGTGCGGACCGGGGAGATTGTGCGCTGGCAGCGGGATGCCGGAATCGATCCCCACGTGGCGACGACGCTGGGCTTCCCGTGGAACGCCGGGGCCGGGCAGGCGCCGCTGCTGGAGATCGCGGACGGCTCGCCGCACTACCGGCTGGCGCCGGGCGAGGAGGAGTGGCGCCGGGCCCGGCTGCTGGACCGGGAAACCGCGCTGGCGGGGATGGCGGGACCTGCGGAGACGACGGCGGAGCGCGCTGCCGTGCAGGGAGCGCTGCTTGGCAGGCTGATCGGGGAGTTGCGGCCGCAGGCGGTGCATGGCGCCACGTCGGTCGAGGCGATGGCGGCGGCGGTGTCGGCCGGGCGGGCCGCCGGGCTGCCGGTGATCGTGGAGGTCCGGGGATTTCATGATGCGCTGCGGATGGCGCACGATGCGGACGCCACCCCGGAGACGCCGCGCATCCGGCAGATCCGGGAGCGGGCGACCGCCCAGATGTTCGCCGCCGACCGGGTGGTGACGCTGTCGGATGGCATGGCGGCGGAAATCGCCGGGCGCGGCGTGCCGGCGCGGCGCATCGTCGTCGTGCCGAACGGGGTGGATGTGGAGCGGTACCGGCCCCGCCCGCGGGATGAGGCGCGGGCCCGGCGGGCGAGCATCCCGGCGGGGACGCTGGTGCTGGGGACGATCACCACGCTCTCGCGTCACGAGGGGTTGCCCACGCTGCTCGAGGCGGTCGCGCTGCTGCGAGCCGAGGGATTGCCGGTGGTTGCGCTGATCGTCGGCGGCGGCGAGATGGGGCCCCGGCTCGAACAGGTGCGGGATGAACTGGGGCTGGGCGCGGCGGCGGTGCTGCCGGGACAGGCGCCGTGGCGGGAAACGCCGGGATGGATGTCGCTGATCGACGTGTTCGCCATGCCCCGCCCGGACACCCTCTACACGCGGCTCGTGCCGCCGCTGAAGATGCTCGAGGCGATGGCGATGGAGCGGGCGGTGGTGGTTTCCGACCTTCCGGCGCTGCGGGAGCAGGTGGTGGAGGGGGTGACCGGGGAGTTCGTGCGGCCGGGCGATGCCGCCGATCTCGCCGCCGTCGCCGGGCGGCTGCTGCGCGACCCGGAACGCAGGCGCGAACTCGGTACGGCGGGACGCGCGTGGGTGACGGTGCACCGCAACTGGCGGGATCACGGCCGGCGGTACATGGACCTCTACCGGGAGATGGGGCTGGACATGGGGCGGGCGGGCCGGACGTGAAAACGCTGCTGGCGGCGGGGGTGCGACCCAATTTCGTGAAGGCCGCTCCGATCATGGAGGCGCTGCGCCGGGCGGGCGGCGAGGCGCGGCTGGTCCACACCGGGCAACATGCCGATGACGGGAGGTCCGGCGCGTTCTTCCGCGATCTGGGCATGGCCGAACCGGATATCTGGCTTGCCGCCGGGGGCGATGGCGAGGCGCGCTCGCCCGCCCGGCGGATGGGCCGGATCATGGCGGCGTTCGAGGAGATCGTCCGGGCGGAGCGGCCGGACTGGGTGATCGTCCTCGGGGATGTGGATTCGACGCTGGCCTGCGGGTTGGCGGCCGCCCGGATCAGATGGGAGACGGGGGTGCGGGTGGCCCACGTCGAGGCGGGGCTCCGCTGCGGCGATCTCGACATGCCGGAGGAGGTGAACCGGCGGCTGACGGATCATCTTTCTGATCTGCTGCTGGCCCCGGACGTGGGGGCGGCGCGGAACCTCGCGGGCGAGGGCATCGAGCCGGGGCGGATCGACATGGCGGGGAACGTGATGGTGGACACGCTGCTCTCCCGGCTCGACCGCGCCCGCGAGCGGGATGCTCCGGGCCGATTCGGCGCGCGACCCGGCGGGTATGCCGTGGCGACGCTGCACCGGCAGGCCAACGTCGATGATCCGGCCATGCTGGCGGCGCTGCTGGACGGGCTGGGGGCGGTGGCGGGGCTGCTGCCGGTGCTCGTTCCCCTGCATCCGCGCACGCGGGAGCGGATCGCCGCCTTCGGGCTGGAGGAGCGGCTCGCGCCGCTTGGGACGCTGCCGCCGCTGGGATACCTCGACATGCTCTCGCTGTCCGATGGAGCGGGACTGGTGCTGACCGACTCTGGCGGGCTGCAGGAGGAGACGACCGTGCTTGGGGTTCCGTGCGTGACGCTGCGGCCCAGCACCGAACGGCCGGTCACCATCAGCGAGGGGACGAACCGGCTGATCCCGTGGCCGCCGGAGCGGGAGGGGATCGCCGCCTGCGCGGCCTGGGCATTGGGGGAGGGGAGGCTGCCGGTAGGCTCGCGGGCGCCAGCAGGCTGGGACGGCGCGACCTCCGGGTCCCGATTGCCTGCACCACGCGCCCGGCGGCCGGGACGGCAGGGACACGGGGAGAACTGACCATGCGAGAGGCGGAGGCGATCGCCGTCGCGGTGACCGGGGCGGAGGACGCCGAACTGGCTGGCGTAACGCTGGCGGCGCTGGCGGATTGCGAGCGCGCGGGTCCGGTGCACATCCTGATGAGCGGTGCGGCGGCGAGCTTCGGTGCGTGGCAGGAGCGGCGGAGGGCGTGGCGCGATGCGCCCGGCATGATGGACGGGGTGACGGTCGAGGAGCTGCCGCTGCCGGTGCAGTGGCCCGCGGCGGAGCGGCGGGACCGAGCGATTCGGCAGGCGCTCACCCTCGCCCCGATGGCGATCGCGATCGAGGCGGGGGAAACGCCGCAGCGGGATGCCCTGCGGTGGTTCGCCTTCGGCCGCGACGCACTGCTGCGGCGGGGCGCTGCCGACGTGATCGCGGCGATGTCGCGGACGCTGGGTTCCCCGGTGGACTTGATGCTGGGGGATGGCCGGGTGTGGAAGGAGGCCGACCGGGCCGGCCTGATCAACCAGTATCTTGTGGGGCCATGGACGCCGCCCGGGGCATTCGCGACGGACGAGGCGGGCTGGCGGCGGCTGCGGCCGGCGCTGGACGCCGCGCCCGGCATCGACCCGAGGGGCTGGCCGGGGCTGGCGGCGGCGCATGGCGTGCGGTGCGCATGGCCGGTGATTTCGCGGTGCCGCTGGTTCGGACCGGAGGCGCGGTGGCGGCCGCTGGTGGCGTCGGATGAGAGCTGGCTGCGGGCGGTGTCGTTCGCGCCCGCGGAGGACGAGCGGGAGATCCTGCAACGGGTCGCGGCGGCGACGGAGCCGCAGCCGCCGCGGATGGCCGGCTACGATGCCGTGCTGGCGGCGCTGCACCAGCGGCTGCGGCCGGAGCTGTACGTCGAGATCGGGGTGGACCGGGGGCGGACGCTGGCGCTGGCGTCGTGCCGGGCGATCGGCGTGGACCCCGCGCCGCGGGTGGCCGCGGACGTGCTGGCAGCCCGCCCGAATCTCGAGGTGGTCGCGGAAACGAGCGATGCCTTCTATGCGCGCGCCGACCTTGCGGGACTGCTGGGGCGGCCGGTGGACCTGACCTTCATCGACGGTCTCCACCTGTTCGATCAGGTGCTGCGGGATTTCATCAACGCGGAGCGTTGGGCGGCGCCCGGGGGCGCGATCGTGCTGCACGACGTGCTGCCGAACAACGACCTCGAGGCGGGAGCGACCCAGCGGATCGGGTCGTGGGCGGGGGATGTCTGGCGGATCGTCGATTGCCTCGCGGAACACCGGCCCGATCTGCGCTGCCTGTTGCTGGCCAGCCCCCCGACGGGTCTGCTGGTGGTGACCGGCCTCGATCCGGCCAACCGGGTGCTTCGCGAGCGATACGGTGAAATCACCGGCGCGCTGTCGTTCGACGGCGGCGGAGAGTACCTCGCCGCGCTGCGGCGCTATCAGGTGACGACCGCCACGACGGCGCTCGACGGCATCCCGGAGGACGCCCTGCCGATCCGGTGATCGCCGCGCCCGGCCGGGGCGTCACCGCGGGGCGGCGCCAGAGTCGCGGCCGGAGAGGGTTCCGGCGACGAGGGCGCGGCGGTCCACCTTGCCGGCGGCGTTGCGGGGAAGGCTGGCGCGGAAGGTGATAGTCCGCGGGGTGTGGGTGGGGGGCAGGCGGTCGAGGAGCCAGCGGCGCAGTTCGCGGGCGGGGGCGGCGAATCCGGGGCGGAGCACGACGAACGCCTCGAGGTCCTCGCCGAGGATGGGGTGGGGCACGCCGACGACGGCGGCCTCGGCCACGGCGGGGTGGATCTCGCGCGCGCGCTCGATTTCGCGCGGGGAGATCATCTCGCCGCCGCGGTTGACGAGGTGCTTGAGGCGCCCGGTGACGCGGAACCGGCCCTCGGGGTCGAGAACGCCGAGGTCGCCGGTGGCATACCAGCCCGCGGCATCGAGTTCCGGCGCTGCCGCGCCGATGGAACCGGGGAAGACGATCGGGCCGCGGGCGAGGATCTGGCCCTCCTCGCCGGGCGGCAGCGGTTCGCCGTCGGACCCGGCGATGCGGATCGTGCCTGGGATGAGGGGGAGGTAGCGCGGGTCGGCCGAGGGATCGGCGGCGGGGTCGCTGAGCGCGAGACAGGGGGCCTCGGAGAGCCCGTAATCGAAGATCAGCGGCGCAGCGAAGCGGCGGGAAATCTCGGCGGCGAGGGCATGGGGCATGGGTGCGCTGCCGCTCATGACCATGCGCAATGG
>JBJTKE010000631.1:0-4562 GCA_046096285.1 Chloroflexota bacterium | reverse complement strand
CGATCCGGCCGCTCTTCCCCAAGGGCTACAAGGCCGAGGTGCAGATCATCAGCACCGTGATGTCGGCCGACCAGGAGAACGACCCCGACATCCTCTCCATCATCGGGGCCTCCGCCGCCCTGACCCTCTCCCCCATCCCGTGGGAGGGACCGGTGGGCGCGGTCCGCATCGGTTACGTCGACGGCAAGATCGTGGTGAACCCGACGACCGCCGACCTGGCCCGGAGCGATCTCGACATGGTGATCGCCGGCACCGCCGACGCCATCATGATGGTCGAGGGCGAGGCCAACCAGTTGCCGGAGTCGGTTCTCCTCGAGGCGATCGACACCGCCCACCGCGCCATCCGCGACATCACCGCGCTGCAGGATCGGCTGCGCGGCCTGGCAGGCAAGGAGAAGTGGCAGTTCGTGCCGCCGCCCGCCAATGAGGCCATGCTGGCCGAGGTCCGCGGGGTGATCGGCGACCGCCTGCGCGAGGCCGTCAACAATCCCGACAAGGTCGTCCGCCTCGAAGGCACCGACGCCCTGAAGCACGAACTCCTGCAGCAACTCGCCTCGCCCGGCGATGAGGAAGCCGCCATCCGGTTCTCCCACAAGGAGGTGGCGGACGCGTTCGAATCGCTGCTGAAGGCCGAGGTTCGCGGGGGCATCCTGCGCGACGGCGTCCGTCCGGACGGCCGCCGCCCTGAGGAGATCCGGCCCATCTGGTGCGAGGTCGGCTACTTGCCGCGCACCCACGGGTCGGCCATCTTCACCCGCGGCCAGACGCAGGTGGTCACCGTGGCCACTCTCGGCTCCACCGCCGAGGAGCAGCGACTCGACTCCATCAGCCCCGAGGACCGCAAGCGGTACATCCACCACTACAACTTCCCGCCGTTCAGCGTCGGCGAGGTGCGGCGGATGCGCGGGCCGGGACGCCGCGACATCGGCCACGGCGCGCTCGCCGAGCGGGCCCTGATCGCCGTGATCCCGGACGAGGATGCGTTCCCCTACACGATGCGGCTGGTCTCCGAGGTGGTCAGTTCCAACGGCTCCACCTCCATGGCCTCGGTCTGCGGCAGCACGCTGTCGCTGATGGATGCCGGCGTGCCGATCGCCGCCCCGGTGGCGGGGATCGCGATGGGCCTGGTGACCGACCCGGAGAGCGGCTCCTACACCGTGCTTTCGGACATCCAGGGCATGGAAGACGCCCTCGGCGACATGGACTTCAAGGTGGCGGGCACCGCCCAGGGCGTGACCGCAATCCAGATGGACATCAAGGTCAAGGGCATCACGATCGAGATCATGCGGCGCGCGCTGGAGCAGGCGAATGCGGGGCGCGCCCACATCCTCGGCAAGATGCTGGAGTGCCTCGCCGCCCCGCGGGCGGAACTGTCGAAGTACGCGCCGCGCGTCCTGCGGATCAAGATCAACCCGGAGAAGATCGGGTTGATCATCGGACCGGGCGGCAAGAACATCCGCTCCCTGCAGGAGGAGACCGGCACCAAGATCGACATCGACGACGACGGCACGGTGTCCATCGCCTCGGTCGAATCGGCCGGAGCCGAGGCCGCCGTCCAGCGCATCCTCGGGATGACGCAGGAGTACCGCATCGAGCGCGGCGAGCGCTACACCGGCAAGGTGGTGAGCGTGATGCCGTTCGGGGCGTTCGTCGAGATCATGCCGGGCAAGGACGGACTCGTGCACATCTCCGAGCTTTCGGAGGACCCGTCCATCCGGGTGAACCGGGTCGAGGACGTGGTCAACGTCGGCGACGAGGTGACCGTGATGGTGATCGACGTGGCGCCCAACGGCAAGGTTAGCCTCTCCCGCCGCGCCGCGATCACAGGCGAACTGCCTGAGCCCAAGCCCGAGCGCGGCCCGCGTCCGGGCGGCTTCGACCGCGGCCCGCGCCCCGGCGGCGAGGGAGGCGGCGACTGCTCGGCCCGCCCGGGCGACAGCCGGCGCCGGCCGGGATTCGGCAGCGACGAGTAAGGCGCAGCAACTGCCTGAAGAGGAGGGAAAGGGGCGGGCCAATGGCCCGCCCCTTCCCCGTCTGGCGCATCGGCACGAGGACGGCGCCTCAGTCGCGCAGGCGGGGGTCGAGCGCGTCGCGGACGCCATTGCCGATCAGGTTGATCGAGAGCACCGTCAGCCAGATCATGAAGCCCGGGATGAAGACATTGGTCCACGACTGCGCGTAATACTTTTGCGCGCCGTCGAGCATGTTGCCCCAGGAGGGCGCGGGCGGGCGCACCCCGAAGCCGAGAAAGCTCAGGGAGGCCTCGGAGAGGATCAGCCCGGGGATCGAGAGCGAGATCATGACGACCATGAGCGGCACCACGTTCGGGATGATGTGCCGCGCGAGGATGCGCCCGTTGGTGGCGCCCACGACACGGGCGGAATCAACGTAATCGCTGGACCGCCGCGCGAGGACCTCACCGCGGATCATCCGGGCGGTGGAGGGCCAGCCGAGCAGTGCGAGGACGAACGCCAACCCGACGAAGCCCGGCCGGTAGATCACCGAGATCAGGATCAGGATGGGGATGCCCGGGATCGAGAGGAGCACGTCCACGATGCGCATCATGAGGCCGTCCACGGCGCCGCCAAAGTAGCCGGAAACCGCACCGAAGCCGCCGCCGATCAGCATGGTGACGAACGTCGCCACCAACGCCACCGTGAGCGACACACGGCCACCGTAGGCGAGGCGGACCAGCACGTCGCGGCCGTTGGTGTCGGTGCCGAGCAGGTGCCCTGGCGAGCCGGGCGGCAGGAACTGCTGGCCAAGTTCCCCCTTTGCGTAGTCGTGGCCGGTCGCCGAGGAGATGAGCCCCGCGGAGAGGACGAACACCGCGATGAGGAAGGTCATCGCAAGGCCGAACATGGCGACCCGGTCGCGCCGGAACCTGCGCCAGGCGAGCGAGCGGAGCCCCTCGGGCTTCGCGCCTGCGCCAAGACGGCCCGCCGCGGAACTGCTGGCGAGCGGGACTCCGCCGTCGTCGGCGGCCGATGCCGCGGGCCTAGCCATACCGGATCCTCGGATCGACGAGGGCGTAGGTCACATCGGCGATGAGGTTGCCGAGCAGGGTGAGGAACGAGAGCATCAGCACGGTGCCCATGACGAGCGTGTAATCGTTCGACATGACGGCGTCGTAGCTCAGCCTGCCGACGCCATTCCACGCGAAGATGGTCTCGATCAGGAACGCGCCGCTGACGAGGTCCGGGAGGGACATGCCTACCAGGGTGACGAGCGGAAGGAGGGCGTTCCGCAGGGCGTGGCCGTAGATGACGGTTCGGGCGCGGAGCCCCTTCGAGCGGGCGGTGCGGACGTAGTCGAGCTGGATGACCTCGAGCATCGAGGACCGGACGTAGCGGGTCCAGCCCGCGATCTGCACGGCGGCAAGCGCAATCATGGGCAGCAGGAGGTGGCGGAGGCGGTCGCCGATGCCGCCATCGCCGCGGAGGCTGTGGGTGCCGCCGACAGGCAGCGCGGGGAGCCCCCACTCGCTGAACTTGACCGCGAACAGGACGATGAGCAGCAGCCCGAGCCAGAACGTCGGCACCGCGAACAGTACGGTTGAGAACACGTTGACGGCGTAATCGAACCGGGAGTTGCGGCGGACCGCCGCGGTGACGCCGAGCGGCACCGAGACGGCCAGGGCCAGCAGGAGCGCGCTGCCCGTCAGCAGGATCGTGTTCGGCAGCACGGCGAGAATGCGGTCGGTGACCGGCGTGAAGTTGATAAGCGAGAGACCGAGGTCGCCGCGCAGGACGTCGCCAAGCCAGTTGACGTAGCGCTCGGGCCAGGGGCGATCGAGCCCGAGGTTCTCCCGGATGCGCTCGAGATCGGCGGGCTTGCCGCGCGGGTTCATGACAAAGCGGTCGATCGGGCTGCCCGGCACCAGGTTCACGAGGGCGAACGTGATGAAGGTGATCCCGATCAGGAGCGGGATGGTCTGCAGCAGACGCCGGATGATGAAGCGGCCCATCGCACCCCCGGGGTGACGTGGCGCGTGGCGGGGGGCGGGGCGCCGGCCGGGGGGGCCGGCCCCCGCCGGCCAGGCCCAACGCCGACAACCACGCCCCCGGCATGGTCCACAGGCCGCCGGCGTAATCGTTCGGGCGGAAGTTCTTCACGCGGGTCGACGCGGCGGCCACATCCTCGCCGAAGCGAAGGATGCCGATGGGAAGGTCGTTCCACGCGATCTGGGACGCCTCGATAAGCATTTCGAGCCGCTTTTCGGCGTCGAGTTCCCGGTCGGCGGCGAAGGCGATTTCGTCGTAGGCGGTATTGCAGTACTTCCCGGTGTTGAAGCCGCCGTCGTACTGGTCGCAGGCGAACATGGCCTTCTGGTCGGGGTCGGCGGACCAACTGAAGCCAAGCAGAGCCATCCCGTAGTCCTTGGTCTCGAGCAGAATGTCGAGCAGCGTCGGGAACGGCACCGGGTTGGGCTGCATGTCGACCCCGATCTCCTTCCACTGCTGCTGCATGTAGGGAACGAGTTGCTCGAAGGTGGCGACGCCCTCGGTGTAGGTCATGTCGAAGGCGAAAGGTTGGCCGTCCTTCTCGCGGATGCCGTCGCC
>JBJTKE010000630.1:0-2069 GCA_046096285.1 Chloroflexota bacterium | reverse complement strand
TCAGCCAGTCGATGTGGTTGGCGGCGAGCAGGCGCCGGGCGCGCTCGATGCGGGCGGCGTGGGTGGCGAGGGGGGTGGTCGGCAGGGGCATGGTCGGCTCCGGGCGAGGCATCGGAAACAGGGCCGGCATTGTCGCACGGAACCTGAAGGCTTCCTGAGAATGTGCTGATTTACACGCCAGTTTCGCGGCAGCGCGGTATGATCGGGCACATCCCGCCGGGAGGTCCGGCGCCGACGCACGTACGCCCGCGAGGAGGCCGCCATGACGCAGCTTACCCGACGACACCTCAACCGCTCGCTGATGATCGCCGGCGCGGGGGCCATGCTGCCGCGCCTCGCCGCGGCGCAGGACGCCACGCCCGAGGCCGAGCCAGCGGCCGCGGCGACCGGCGAGACCATCGTCTCCGCGACGCGCGACGAGTGGACCGCGGCCTTCAAGGAGGCCAAGGGGCTGTCCGCCCCGGAGGGTCCCGGCGGGACGTTCCTCGACGCGGGCACCTCGGACCTGCAGTCGCTGCAGCCGTTCCTGGCGGAGGAGGCTGACACCCTCGGCGTGGTCGGGCTGATCTACGACTCGCTGGTCGGCGGCGATCCCGACACCGGCAAGCCGGCCCCCACCGCGCTGGCGGACTACTGGGAGATCGCGCCGGACGGGCGGACCTACACCTTCCACCTGAACCAGGACGCGATGTGGCACGACGGCCAGCCGGTGACGGCGGAGGACGTGGTGTTCTCGTTCGATGCGCTCGCGGACGAGACCACCGGCAGCGTCTACACGGCGTCGTTCGTGGATGCGGTGGAAAGCTGGCGGGCGATCGACGAGCACACGGTCGAGATGGTGGCGAAGGAGCCGCGGTTCGACTTCCTCTACTCGCTGGTGGCGTTCATCGTGCCGAAGCACATCTGGGGCGAGGTGCCGTTCGCGGAGTGGGCGACCGACCCCGGCGCGACCGGCGAGGACCCCTCCCGGGTGGTCGGCTCCGGCCCGTTCAGGTTCGGCGAGTGGAAGCAGGGCGAGTCGGTCACGCTGGTCCGCAACGACGACTACTACGGCGAGGTGCCCTATCTCGAGCAGTACACCCGCGTGATCTGGCCGGACCAGACGGCGGTGCTGAACGCCTTCCTGAACAGCGAGATCGACGTCACCAGCCTGGAGCCGGCCGACGTGCCGCAGGTCGAGGGGCAGGAGGGCATCTCCATCTACAAGTACCCGACGCGCGGCTTCACCTACCTCGAGTTCAACCTCGACACCGAGGTGACGACGATGTTCGAGGACGCCCGCGTGCGGCAGGCGATGATGTACGCCCTGGACCGGCAGTCGGTGGTCGACGACATCCTGCTGGGGTACGCGGAGGTGGCGAACGGGCCGCAGCCGGTGGTCTCCTACGCCTACGCGCCGGACGAGATGACGACGAAGTACGGGTTCGACCCGGAGAAGGCGAAGGCGCTGCTGGCGGAGGCGGGGTGGACCGACAGCGACGGCGACGGGATCGTGGACAAGGACGGGGTGGCCATGAGCTTCGAGTATCTCTACTCGCAGGGCTCGCCGACGTCCGACCAGATCGCGGCGTACGTGCAGGACGCGTGGAAGGCGGTGGGCATCGATGCGCAGCCGCGGGCGCTGGAGTTCCCGGCGCTGATCGAGGCCACGACCACGGACCCGTCGTTCGCCGTGGCGGCCTACGGGTTCAGCTGGGACGCGACGTTCATCCAGGACGCGATGTTCGGCTGCGAGCAGTACCAGGTCGGCTTCAACGACATGCGGTACTGCAACCCGGGGCTGGACGAGATCAACGCCGAGGCCAAGATCACCTTCGACGACGAGCAGCGGCGGGCCCTGCTGGTGGAGGCCAGCGACATCGTGAACGAGGAACTGCCGGTGCTGGTGCTCCACTTCAGCACCGCGCTGGTGGCAGCCCACGACCGGGTGCAGAACTACCAGCCCAACACCTGGGGCGGCGTGCCGATCAACTACCTCTGGATCCAGGAGTAGCGGGCTGGTGGGGGCTTGTGGGCTTGTGGGCTGATGGGCTTGTGGGCTTGTGGCTTGTGGCTTGTGGCTTGTGGCT
>JBJTKE010000629.1:0-8871 GCA_046096285.1 Chloroflexota bacterium | reverse complement strand
CAGACCTGGAAGTCCTCGCAGGCGGCATCCTGCGCGGCTGCCGGAGCGATCCCTCCCACGGCCGCTCCCGCCAGCAGGGCGGCGACGAGACCGGTTGCGGCCGCGACCGTTCCGGCGGCCGCGGACACGCGCGCGGCGAGGTGTGCATTCCTGATCATGAGCGCCTTTCGTGTCGGGGCGTGCGTGGGAGAAGTGTAGCACGTAACGTCGACAGAATCAGGCTTCGGCGGGGTGCGGCTGCTTCGGCACATCTGCCGCGACTGATGCTCCCGGTGGGTCCCGGGGGCATGTCCCGTGCTATACTCCCGACAGTCGGGGCGTGGCGCAGCCCGGTAGCGCACCGGTATGGGGTACCGGTGGTCGGAGGTTCGAATCCTCTCGCCCCGACCATTCCGCTTCTTCCTCGATGACCGCGGGCGGCGCAAGGCCGTCCCATTCGCCGGGCCCGGGCCGATGGCCGCCCCGAGGCCGTTCAATGGACCTGACTGGATGAGCACCATGCAACCAGCCGCGCCAACACCGGCCCGGATCCTGATCGCGGATGACGAGTCGTTGATCCGGCTCGACCTGCGGGAAATGCTGAGCGAGATGGGCTACGACGTCATCGGCGAGGCCGGTGATGGCCGGACGGCGCTCGATCTCGCCCGCAAGATGCTCCCCGATCTGGTGATCATGGACATCAAGATGCCCGGCCTCGACGGCATCGCCGTGGCCGAGGAACTGACCCGCGAGCGCATCGCGCCGGTGGAGCTGCTGACCGCCTACAGCGACCAGTCGCTGGTGGAGCGGGCGCGCGAGGCGGGGGTGATCGGCTACGTGGTCAAGCCCTTCCGGCCGACCGAGTTGATGCCGGTCATCGAACTGTCCCTCGCCCGGTTCGACGAATTCCGCTCCCTCGAGCGCCAGATTGGCGACCTCGAGGAGGCCCTCGAAACCCGCAAGGTGGTCGAGCGGGCCAAGGGCGTGCTCATGGAGACCCATGGCCTGCGCGAGTCGGAGGCGTTCCACCGCATCCGCAAGACCAGCATGGACACCCGCAAGTCCATGAAAGAGGTGGCCGAGGCGGTGCTGCTCGCTCACGAGATGGAGCGCGGCGCGGCTGGCTGACCGGCCGCCAGCCACCGGCCGCAGCACAGATGGAAACCGTCCGGGGCGGCCTGCGAGGCCGCCCCGGTGGTTTTTCCGCTCCGGGCGAGACGCCGGAGCGGGCGCCGCGCGCGGCGCCGGCCGCCGGTTTCGGGAAGAACCAGGCCGGCAGGGGCCGCGCTAGCCGGCCACGTCGAGGTAGGCGATCATCCCGGCCTCGAGGTGGCCCTCGACGTGGCACGTGGTCTGGATCGCGGCCGGTTCGGCGAACGTCCAGATCAGTTCGCGGACGGCGCCGGGTTCGATGTCCTCGATCTCTCCGGTGCGGTCGCCGTCCTGGAGCGGTTCATCGCTGGCGCCCTTCGGTTCCAGCACGAACTCGTGAACGACCTTGCCGCGGTTGCGGACCACGAAGGCGACCGGCGATCCGGCCGGGACCGTGTCGCTGCCGAGGGCCAGGGCGAAGTCCGTGGCCTCGACCTCCACCACCTTCGCCTCCGCGATCACCGTGAATGGAAGGGTCATCCCGGCTTCGGCGTGACCCTCGATGTGGCAGACCATCTTGAATTCGCCGGGTTCCGTGAAACTCCAGGTCAGGGACTTCGTGGCACCCGGGCCAATGTCCTCGAGTTCGCTCACGGCCGGTTCATCGTCCGGTCCGCCCTCACGCTCGAGCGGCTGATCGTTGGCGGCGGCCGGTTCCATCACCCATTCGTGCGTCAGTTTGCCGCGGTTGGCGACATCGAACCGGTAGGCCTGCCCGACCCGGAAGACCGACTGCGCGGGAGCGATTGCCCACTCGCTCACCTCGACCGGAACGACGATCGCCGCGTCCGCCGCGGCATCCGCCTCCGGTGTCCCGCTGCTTGCCCGGGCGCCGCGCGGCGCCGTCCCCGCCACTCCCAGGAGACCCACTGCGCTGAGGACCATCCTCCGGTTCATCACTGCTCACCTCCTTTTCTGTAGCATAACCGTGGGGTGTCCGGTCATGCCAATGCGCATGACCGGGAATGGGCGCAAGCAGGATTCGTGCCGCTCTGGCCGCTCTGGCCGCTTTGGCCATGCGAGGCCGGACGTCACCGGCGCTCGGCGGCGGCGAGGGCGCGGCGGTCGCGGTACCCCAGGGCGCGGGCGGCGTGATCCGGTTGGCAGGCGTCGCAGCAGAATGCGCCGCGGGCGACCGGTTGCCGCTCCGAGAAGAGCCGCTCCGCGATGCGGATCGCCAGCGACGGGCGGCGCGGCCGTTCCTCCCGGAAGTGGGCAAGCAGCATGGCGCGGGCGCAGCGGTCGCGCCGGTGCAGCAGGGTTTCGAGGTCCGCGAGTTCCTCGAGTTTGCGGCGGAGGGACTCCGCCGGGTCGGTCCCGGCGGCGGCGGCGCGTTCGGCGGCCGCCCGCTCGATCATGAAGCGGCGCAGCGAGCGGCCGCCCGGCCAGTCCCAGGTGACGGCGAGGCTCGGCCGGCCATCCCGCCCGGCGCGGCCGAACTCCTGCACCCAGTCCTCGACCGATCCCGGTTCCGCCCAGTGGAGCACCACCCGGATATCGGGAATGTCGATGCCCATTCCGAAGGCGTTGGTGCAGAGGAGGGAGTCCAGCGGCGGCGAGATCCTGCCGGTGATGCGGCCAAGCAGGAACTCCCGCTCGGATGCGGGAAGCTGACCGTGATAGAAGGGCAGGTCGCGCCCGCGGGCAGCGAACACGCCGGACAACTCCTCGCCCATCCGCCGGGAGGCGACGAAGATGAGGGACTTGCCGCCCTCAGCGCGGGCGCGGGCCATCAGCCGTTCGGCGGCGGCCAACCGTTCGTCCGGGCGGGAGATGGCGGCGCGCACGATGGCGATGTTGGGTCGGTCGATGTCGCTGACGAGCCTCCTCGCATCCGGCACGCCGAGCGAGCGGACGATGCGATCCTGCATCCGCGTCCCGGCGGTCGCGGTGAATGCCAGCACCGGCGGATCGCCGAGCGCGCGGCGGACCTCGGCAAGTCGTCCATCGCTGGGCCTGAATCCGTCGCCCCAGCGGTCGACGCAATGGGCCTCGTCGATCACGAGGTAGCTGGGGCGCCCGGCGGCGAGGCGGGCGATCTCGGCGGGATCGCGGACCGAGGCGGGGTCGAACCGCTCCGGCGCGAGGTAGAGCAACTTGACCGCGCCGTCCGCGAGCAGGGCGAAGCGGATGCGCTTTTCCTCGGCGGAGAGATCGGAGTTGATGAAGGTGGCCGGCACGTGGCGGCTGGTGAGGTCGGAGATCTGGTCCGCCATCAGGGCCTTCAGCGGGGAGATGACGTAGGTGGCGCCGGGGGTGAGCAGGGCGGGGGCCTGAAAGCAGAGACTCTTGCCGGAGCCGGTCGGGCGCACCACCAGCAACGACTCTCCGCGCAGGGCGGCGAGCACGGCCGGCAACTGGCCGTCGCGGAAGCGCTCCCGGCCGAGCGCCCGGAGGGCGGCCTGCAGGTGGGTGGCATCCGCCGGCAGATCGCCGCGGCGGTCGAGCAGGCGGGCGAGCCGGAAGGCCCAGCGCCGGAGGGCGCGCTCCCCGAGGCTGCCCTGCAGGGTGGCGTGGCGCGCGGCATGGCAGCCGTCGCAGAGGACGATGAGGTTGGCCGGTTCGTCCGGGCCGCCGAGGGCGCGCGGCACCAGATGGTGAATGTGCAGGCCGGCGGAGGCGCCGCAGGCGGCGCAGCGGCGGCCGTCGCGTGCGAGCACGATGCCGCGGGCCTCGCGCCAGCGGGCGTCGGCGGCGGGATCGCGGTTGCGGTCGCTCATCCGGCGCTGCCTCCTGTCGGCGGGGAGTGTACCGGGGGCGGCGCGGCGGGGGATCGGCTACACTGGGCGGAAGCCTGTCATGACAGGTAGGGAGCGGACGGGATGGAGGAACTGAAGCGCGCGGCGGCGATCCCGCTGTACCGGCAACTGGCGTCGATCCTGCGGCGGTCCATCGCGGCCGGCGGGGCGGCGCCGGGCGATCGGCTGCCGTCGGAATCGCAACTGGTCGCCCGCTATGGGGTCAGCCGGATCACCGTTCGCCAGGCGCTCGCCGACCTGGAGCGCGACGGCCTGATCCAGCGATCGGCGGGACGCGGCAGCTTCGTGCGGGAGCCGCGTCGCCCGGTGACCTGGTTGCCGCGCCTCTCCGGCTTCGGCGACCACGTCCGCGCCGCCGGCATGACACCCGGGTACCGGGTCATCGCCGCCGGCTGGGGCGACCCCCCGGACGCGGCCCGGGAGGAACTGGGCGGCGGCATGGCATGGGAGGTGGAGCGGGTGCTGCTGGCCGATGGAGCCGCCGTCGGGATGCACCAGTCGTGGCTGCCGGCATGGCTGGCGTCCGGGAGCCCGGAGCGCTTCGGCCGCGAGCCGCTGGAAGCGGGATCGCTGTTCGCCGCGCTGAACGACGCCGGCGCGGCGCCCTGCCGGGCGGTCGAGCAGCCCTCGCCCGCGGCGGCGGACGCGCGGCGGGCGCGCCTGCTGGGGATCGAGCCGGGCACGCCGGTGCAGCGCATCGACCGCCGGGTCTACGACGCTCGCGGCAATCTGGTGCTGGTGGAAACCGACCACTACCGGCCGGACGCCTACGCCTACCGGATCGAACTCGTCCGCGACTGAATCACGGAACGCGGCGGCGCGGAGGTTCCGGGCCGCCGGGGCAGGAAGCGTGCAACCGGAGAACGGGAAAGGGCCTCGCTGGTGACCTCGGACCACGGCATGAACACCGACGCGCTGTTCTTCACCTCGCTCGCGACGCCGGAGGCCCTGGAGCGGGTCAACGGGCCGCTCGCGCCGGCGATCGCGGCGGCGGCGGCGGAGATCGCACGCGACCCGCGGGCGCGGGTCTGGTTTATCGGCGGCGGCGCCTCGCTGGCCGCCATGCATGGCGGGGCCTACCTGCTGGAGCGGTTCACCGGAGTTCCGGCCGCGGTCGCCACCGGATGGCAGTTCCTCAGCCGCGCGCCGCTGGCGGTCGATGAACACGCCACCGTGGTGCTGGCGAGCTATTCGGGCGAAACCCCGGAGGTGCTCGAGGCGAAGCGCTTCGCGGAGTCGCGCGGGGCCCGCACCATTGCGGTCACCAACACGTCTGCCACGCCGCTGGCGCAGGGCGCCGGCGCGGTGCTCGACTTCCAGAGCAAGGCGGTGTTCACCGCGCCGCTGGCGATCTGCTACGCCCTCGCCGCCGGGGTGATGGAGGCCCGCGGCGAGTCGCCGGAGGCCTCCCGCGCGCTGCGCTCGGGTCTTGCCGCGCTGCCGGCGCAGATGGCCCGGCAGGCGGCGCAAACCCGCGGCCTGGCGCGGGAGCTTGCCGGAGCGGCGGCGGACGTCGACGCCTTCTACGTGGTCGGCTCCGGCCCGAACTACGGGCTCGCCTACAAGCTGGCCCTGAGCGTGATCATCGAAAACCTGTGGCGGGACGCCGCTCCGGTGGATGCCGGCGAGTTCTACCACGGGCCGATCGAGATCGTGCCGCCCGCCGGCGCGGACCGGGACCGGCGGGCGTTCCTGCACCTGGTGGGAACCGACGCCACCCGGCACGTCAGCGAGCAGGCGGTGCGGTTCTGCGAGAGCAAGGGCGCGAGAAATCTGGTGTTCGACGCCGCGGCGTACCCGGAGTTTGGCGAGTTGTTCGCGCCGTTCGCCCTTTTCGTGCCGACCGAGTGGTGGGTGATGGAGATGGCGGCCCAGCGCAACCACGACGTCGATGAGCGGCGCTGGATGGGCAAGATCGGCAAGCGCTGGGGCGAGTACTAGCGGCGGCCTTGGCCGCGGGCGGCGCGGGCGGCGCGGGCGGCACGGTCGGCAGGGGCGGGCACGGCATGATGGACGGAAGCGAACCGGCGGCCCTCGCGGCGATCCGGGCGGCGCGCGGGTTTTGCGTTGTCGGCAACCTGTGCGTGGATCTGGTCATCCGCGAGGTGCCGGCGCTCCCGGCCTGGGGGCAGGAGGTGGCCGGCCGCGGGCAGGCGATCGCGCCCGGCGGGCAGGCCGCCAATCTCGCGCGGGCGCTCGCGCGGCTGGGCGCGCCGGTGGCGGTGGCCGGCGTGACCGGCGACGACGGGTTCGGCCGCGCCATTCGCGAGGATCTTGCCGCCCACGGCGTGGATGTCTCCGCCGTTGTCACCCTGCCGGGGCCGACCCCGCTTACCGTCGGCATCGTCCGCCCCGACGGCGAGCGCGCCTTCGTCTCCGAGTTCGGCTGCGCCGAGGGCTTCGACGCCGGGCTCCTCGACCGGCTGTGGCCGGCCATCTCCGGGGCCGATGTGATCTGCCTCGTCGGCCAGTTCAACCTGCCGGCGCTCTCGCCCGGGGCTGCGCAGGCGGCGCTTGCCCGCGCCCGCGCCGCCGGCGCCGTGACCGTGGTCGACACCGGCTGGGACCCCGGCGGCTGGCCGCCAGCGACCGCCGCCGCGGTCCGGCAGCAGTTCGGCGCGGCGGACATCGTGCTGCCGAACCGCGACGAGGCGGCGGCGCTGACCGGAGAGGCCGGCGGCGTGGAGGCCGCCGCCGCGTTGCTCGCCGCCGGCCCGGAGCTGGTGGTGGTAAAACTGGGGGAGGAGGGGAGCCTGGCCCGCTTCGGCGATCAGGCCGCGTTTGCCGCTCCGTTCCCGGTGCAGGCCGCCGATGCGGTCGGCGCGGGTGATGTCTTCGACGGCGGGTTCCTGCACGCCCTGCGGCAGGGGTTGCCGGTGGCCGAGGCGCTGGTCTTCGGGAATGCGGCGGCAGCGCTGTACGTGGAGCGGGTTCGGGACCGGTTTCCGGCAACGGAGGAGGTGCTCTCCCGGGTGGCGGCGCGCGCCAGGGGTTCTGGTGAAAGCCGGTGAGGCGTTGCCGCAGCGGGGCGCTGATCGGACGCCCGATCGGGCAGGGAACTCCCTGGCTCTGCTGAAGGGCTGACACGTTTCGTGCGAGAATGGCCCGGAATAGATGTGGGCCCGAGGCCGGGTAGCCAGGTGGTGTCCGGTGGCGCAAGCCGTGCGGGACAGGTCACCGCGCAGGGGAGGAGTGGCAAGGTGGATGGTTTGCGGTTCGACCGGATCGCCCGGTTGGTCGGGGCAACGGCTTCGCGGCGGGCCGGGCTGGCCGCCGCGGTGGGAGCGTTGCTGGCTGGCGGGGCCGCCCCCGGGGCGCTCGCGCTGGAGTCCGGGGCCCCGGAGACGCAGGGACCGTGCGGCAATGGCAGCGCGAAAGCCAACCGCTGCCGGCGCAACAGCGATTGCTGCACCCGCTTCTGCGACCGCAAGAAGCGCAAGTGCCGCTGCCTGCAGACCGGCAAGCGTTGCCGTGAGGACCGCGAGTGCTGCAACAAGCTGACCTGCAGCGGCGGCATCTGCGTGCGCGGTAAGCCCTGCACGCCGGACAGTTGCCCGGACGGCTGCTGCATCGGCGACATCTGCCGGGCGGGGAACGTGTCCGACATCTGCGGCAGCGGCGGGGAGACCTGCGTCAGTTGCCGCAAGGGGGAGACCTGCCGCAACCAGACGTGCAAGGCCTGCCCGGGCTGCATCACCGGGGAGAACTGCAACGGCGGAGACAGCGCCTCGGCCTGCGGGTCGGACGGCGAGACCTGCGTCGTCTGTTCCGGCGCGACCGATACCTGCGCCAACGGCGGCTGCACGTGCGGCGGCGGCCCGGCCTGCTCCGGCGGGACCCCGTACTGCGTGGGAGGCGTCTGCCGGGAGTGCGCCGGCGACGCGAACTGCCCGGCCACCGAATACTGCGTCAGCGGGTCGTGCCAGACCTGCCCGCAGCCCTGCACCGATCCGCTCTACCCCTACTGCGTCCAGGGGGCCTGCGCGATGTGCCGCACCACCGCGGATTGCGCCGGGGTCACCACCTGCAACAACAACGCCTGCTGCGGCACATGGAAGCCCGCGCTGACGTTCGGCAGCGGCCCCGGCTCGGGTGCGCAGCAGTTCAACCTGCCGGTCGGGATCGATGTCTTCCCCTTCTCGAACACGCTCGTCGCCGCGGTGGCCGACGGGGCGGGTTCGAACAACCGGATCGACTACTGGGGCCGCACGCAGGGGGTCTGGAGCCGCGATGCGGTGTACCAGCGGACGGGGGAGTTCGCGCTCGACCAGCCGTACGACATTTCCGTCTCGCTGACCTGGGGCATGCACATCTGCGACACCGGCAACAACCGGATCGTGGTGGTCGATGAGCGGCTCCAGCCGCTGACGACCTACGGCAGCCGCGGCGATGGACCGCAGGAGTTCAAGGCGCCGCGCGGCGTCTTCGTCGATGAGAACACCGGGCTCGCCTACGTGGCGGATCATGGCAACGACCGCATTTCGGTGTGGGCGCCGGACCTGAAGACGGGTCGGTACCTGTGGGTGGCCAACTTCGGCTCGTCCGGCGCGGGACCGGACGACCTGAACGCCCCCTACGACGTCGCGGTCGACGCCGGCGGCACCGTGTACGTGGTGGATTCCGGCAACAGCCGGATCTCGATCTGGCAGCGCGCCGGCGACAGTTGGCGGCACGCCGGGAACTTCGGGAGCCCGGGCGACGGCGAGGGCGAACTGCAGAGTCCGTTCGGCATCGCGCTCGCCGACGACGGCCGCGTCTTCGTGATGGACACCATCAACCAGCGGTTCTCGGTGTGGCAGAAGAAGAGCGGGGCGTGGGTCAACCAGGGTGTGTTCGGGGACCTCGGCGACGGGCCGGGCGAGTTCGCCAACCCGTTCCGCATCGCCTTCATGAAGGCGTTCGCGGCCTACAACAAGACGCCGAAGGTGGACACGGTCTGGGTGGCGGACACCGGCAACAACCGGGTCGCGATCTGGGAGTA
>JBJTKE010000628.1:0-3134 GCA_046096285.1 Chloroflexota bacterium | reverse complement strand
GCCTGGGGCCGGTGGGGCGGGGCCGGAAGCGGCCGCTCGGGCTGTACGAGCCGATCCACGGCAGCGCGCCGGACATCGCGGGGCAGGAGAAGGTAAACCCGGCCGGGACGGTGCTCTCGGCGGCTCGGCCGTCCCGTGCATGAAACCGGCGCGCGGCAGTATACCCCCCCGCGCGCCGGATGCGGTCCCAGGTTGCCGCTAGCGGAGCGACACCGTCGGCATCCACGCCGGCCGGGTCCGCTCGTAGGCGGAGATCGCCTCCTCGTGCCGCAGCGTGAGCCCGATGTCGTCCAGCCCCTCCACCAGCCGGTAGCGGGTGAAATCGTCCATCGGGAAGGATGCGCTGATCGCCGCCGCCGGGCAATCGACCAGCAGCCGTTCCACGTCGATGGTGATCTTCGTCGTCGGGTCGGCCTCCACCTGGCGCATCAGCGCCTCGGCCACATCCGGCTCCACCACCACCGGCACCAGCCCGGTCTTGGTCGCGTTGTTGCGGAAAATGTCGCCGAACCGCGGCGAGATCACCGCCTTGAAGCCGTAGTCCATCAGCGCCCACACCGCATGTTCGCGGGAGGAGCCGACGCCGAAGTTCGGCCCGGTGATCAGGATCGTGGCGTTCTTGTACTCCATCCGGTTCAGCACGAAATCGGGCTCGTTCTCCCACCACTCGGAGAACAGCCCAGCGCCGAACCCGGTCCGCTCCACCCGCTTCAGCCAGTGGGCCGGGATGATCTGGTCGGTGTCGATGTCGCTCCGGTCCAGCGGCGCCGCGGTGCCGGTAATGACGCGCACAGGCTCCATGGGGGCTACCTCAGGTCGGCGGGCGTGGAGAACGTCCCGGCGATGGCGGTCGCGGCGGCGACGGCCGGCGAAACGAGATGGGTCCGGGCCCGCGGCCCCTGCCGTCCCTCGAAGTTGCGGTTGCTGGTCGAGGCCGAGCGCTGCCCCGGCGCCACCTTGTCCGGGTTCATCCCCAGGCACATGGAGCACCCCGCCGCCCGCCACTCGAAGCCGGCGTCGAGGAAGATCTTGTCCAGCCCTTCCCTCTCGGCCTGCGCCCGCACCCGCATCGACCCGGGCACCACCATCGCCTGCACGCCGGAGCGCACCTTGCGCCCGCGCACCACGTCCGCCGCCAGTCGCAGGTCCTCGATCCGCCCGTTGGTGCAGGAGCCGAGGAACACCGTGTCCACCCGGATCTCCCGCAGCGGCGTGCCCGGCTCCAGTCCCATGTAGCGCAGCGCCCGCTCGGCCGCGTCCCGCTGGTTCGGGTCCGCGATGGACGACGGGTCCGGCACCACCGAATCGATCGGCGCCACCTGCCCCGGATTCGTTCCCCACGAGACGTGCGGCAGGATCTTCGTCCCGTCCAGGAACACCTCGGCGTCGAAGGTCGCCCCGGGGTCGGTCGGCAGCGTCCGCCAGTCGGCCAGCGCCTGCTCCCAGAGCGCCCCCTTCGGCGCGTGCTGCCTCCCCTCGATGTAGGCGTAGGTGGTGTCGTCCGGGGCGATCATCCCCGCCTTCGCCCCTGCCTCGATCGACATGTTGCAGACGGTCATCCGCCCCTCCATCGAGAGCGCGCGGATCGTCGACCCGCGGTACTCCACGATGTGGCCGATGCCGCCCCCGGTGGTGATCTTGCCGATGATCGCGAGGATCACGTCCTTCGCCGTCGATCCCTCCGGCAACTCCCCGTCCACCGTGATGGCTATCGTCTTCGGCTTCACCTGCGGCAGCGCCTGGGTGGCGAAGACGTGCTCCACCTCGCTCGTCCCGATGCCGAAGGCGAGCGCCCCGAACGCCCCGTGGGTGCTGGTGTGGCTGTCGCCGCAGACGATGGTCATCCCCGGCAGGGTGATCCCCAGTTCCGGCCCGATCACGTGCACGATCCCCTGCCCCGGATCGGCCATCGGGTAGAGCCGGATCCCGTGTTCGAGGCAGTTCTTCCCGAGGTGCGAGACCTGCGTCGCCGAGATCGGATCCGCGATCGGCTGCAGGATGTTGACCGTCGGCACGTTGTGGTCCGCCGTGGCGATCGTCAGATCGGTCCGCCGCACCCCGCGCCCCGCCATCTTCAGCCCGTCGAAGGCCTGCGGCGAGGTCACCTCGTGGATCAGGTGCATGTCGATGTAGAGCAGATCCGGTTCGCCCTCCGCGCTGCGGATCACGTGCCGGTCCCAGAGTTTCTCGCTCAGGGTCTTGGGAGTCGTCGTCACCGTTCGCGCCTCACCAGAACGGCGGCGGCCCCGCCCGGGAACCGCCGCCCTCGCCGCCTTACGTCCAGCGGGAAACCGCCGAAACCGGGCCCGGAATCTCCCCGGTCGCGTTCCCCGACACCACCTTCGACAGCGCCGCCAGATACGCCCGCGCGCTGGCCTCCACCACGTCCGTGGCGAGCCCGGCCCCGGTGTACAGTCCGCCGTCGCTGCGGATCCGCAGCCGCACCTGCCCCTGCGCGTCCTCGCCAGGCGTCACCGCCTCGACGTGGTACTCCTCCAGCTCGCACGCGATCCCGACCGCCCGGTCGATCGCCTCCATCAGCGCGTCCACGCCGCCGTTGCCGACCCCGTCGCCGGTCACCGTCTCCCCGTTGCGGTCCACCACCACGCTCGCCGTGGCCTCCCCGCCGCTGCCGATGCTGGCATTCCAGCGGACCAGTTGCAGGGCGTCGCCCTCGGCCTCGAGCTGGTCGTTCACCAGCGCGATCAGGTCCGCCGCCGTGACGTGCTTCTTGCGGTCGGCCAGCGCCAGGAAGGGCTGGTAGGCCTCGTTCAGCTGCTCCTCCCCGAGCCGCATCCCGGCCTCCTCCAGCGCATTGCGGAACCCCGCCCGCCCGGAGTGCTTGCCGACGACCAGCTTCGTCCCCTCCCAGCCCACGTCGGTCGGGTTCATGATCTCGTAGGTGGAGCGCTCCTTCAGCATCCCGTCCTGGTGGATCCCCGCCTCATGCGCGAAGGCGTTCTCCCCGACGATCGCCTTGTTCGGCTGCACCACCAGCCCGGTCAGGGCGCTCACCAGCCGCGAGGTCGGCACCAGCCGCTCGGTCCGGATCCGCGTCGTCCCGCCCCCGAACTGGTCGCCCCGCGTCGCCAGCGCCATCACCACCTCTTCGAGCGAGGTGTTCCCGGCCCGCT
>JBJTKE010000627.1:0-3699 GCA_046096285.1 Chloroflexota bacterium | reverse complement strand
GGCGGGAGGCGTGGCGGCAGGCGGGGCCGGCGGACATCGGCCCGGTGCGGCAGCCGATCCAGAGCGGGCCGCTGCACTTCGTGGATGTGCTGGATGGCCGCGAGCAGCCGATCCTGACCGCCGCCCACGCTGCCCACGTGCTGGAGATCATCCGGTCCGCCGAACAGAGCGCCGCGCGGGGCGGCGCGCCGGTGGCGCTGGAAGGGTTTTAAGGGGGGTTTATGGGCTTGTGGGCTTATGGGCTTATGGGCTTGTGGGCTTGTGGGCTTGTGGGTCCCGAATCCCGAGCGCTGAGCCCCGGTACCCGGTACCCGGTACCCGGTACCCGATACCCACGAAGGAGTCTCAACATGAACACGAACCGGATCGCGCTGCAGATGTACACGTTGCGGGAGATGGCGCAGCGGGACCTGATCGGCACGCTGGAGCGGGCGGCGGGGATCGGGTTCCGGGCGGTGGAGTTCGCGGGGCTGATGGGCCTGCCGGCGCGGGAGGTGCGGGCCGCGCTGGACCGGCTCGGGATGCGGACCGCCGCCGCCCACGTCCCGCTCGCGCGGTGGACGGAGCAGCCGGATGCCGTGCTGGATGAACTGGAGGCGCTCGGCGCGGAGTACGGCGTGATCCCGTGGGTGGAGCCCGCGCGGCGCAACCCGCTGGCCGAGGCCGAGCGGGTGGTGGAGGAGGTGATCGCGGCGGGCCGGGCGAGCGCCCGGCGCGTCATTCCACTCGCCTATCACCATCACGATTTCGAGTTCGCGCCGCTCGCCGGCGGGAACGGGGTGTCGTTGTGGGACCTGCTGCTGGCGCGGACCGATCCGGCCGAGGTCATGCTGGAACTCGACCTGTACTGGGCGCATGTCGGCGGGCGGGACCCGCTGGCGCTGATCCGGGAGCACGCCGGGCGCGTGCCGCTCGTGCACATGAAGGATGCCGCCGCCGCGGGGGACCTGAACGGGCGCGGCATCCCGCGGGATCTGCCGGCCGGCGGCGGGGTGCTGGACTGGGCGGCGCTGATCCCCGCCGCCGAGGCCGCCGGGGCGCGCTGGTTCATCGTCGAGCAGGACAACCCGGATCCGGCCGATCCGGCGGGGGACGTGGCGGCGGCGTGGAGGTTCCTCGCGGGCTAGCGAGGGTTCCGGCGCGGCCGGCGGCGGCGGCGCGATAATGGCCGGGCGTTCAGCCGGCGGCCGGTCGCCCGCCGCCGGGTATCGACGGAGGCATCGCGTGGAAACCCCGTTCACGAAGCCGGGCCGGTTCTACAAGGGGAACCTGCATACCCACTCCGACCTTTCCGACGGCAAGCGGACCCCGGAGCAGGTCTGCCGGTTCTACGCCGATGCCGGATACGATTTCATCTCCCTGACCGACCATTTCCTGGAGCGCTACGGCTGGCCCATCGCCGATACCCGGGCCTTCGAGACGGACCGCTTCGTGACCATTCCGGGCGCGGAGCTTCACCCACCGACCCACGCGATGGAGCATGGCCGGGAGTGGCACATCGTGGCCGTGGGGCTGCCCTACGGCTTCGCGCCGCCCAGCCGCGAGGAGACTGGCCCGGAGATGGCGCGGCGGGCGCTCGACGCCGGGGCATGGGTGTGCGCGGCGCACCCGAACTGGTTCGCCATGACCGAGAACGACATGCTCGCCCTCGGTCCCGTGCACGCCGTCGAGATCTTCAACGCCAGTTGCACCGACGACAACGACACCGCCGAGAGCACCTACATGCTGGACCTGATGCTCGCCCGCGGGCGCCGGGTCAACGCCTGCGCCACCGACGACGCGCACTTCGTGCTGAACACTCGCGACCGCGCCGCGGGGTGGACGATGGTCAAGGCCGAGGCCAACACCCCGGAGGCGTTGCTGGCGGCGCTGAAGCGGGGGGACGCCTACAGCAGCACGGGTCCGGAGATCGTCGATCTCGAGGTGGTCCCGGGCGAGCGGCTGTCGGTGCGGTGTTCGCCGGCGAGCCGGGTGTTCATGATCGGCGGGCCGGCGGTCTACCGGCAGGTCGGGGAGGCGGGCATCACCGAGGCGGAGTTCGACCTGAAGGGCTGGAAGTCGCCGTTCGCGCGGGTGCTGGTGCGCGACGACCACGGCCGCAAGGCGTGGTCCAATCCCATCTGGTTCGACGACGCCCGGTGAGTTGCGGCGCGCGGTCCGCGGGCGCCGGCGAGATCGCCACGGCGCGGCTGCGGCTGGTTCCCGTGGACCTCGCGCTGGCCCGCGCGATGAACCTCGCCCCGGCCCGGGCGGCGGAGGCGCTCGGCGCGACGGCCGGCGACGGCTTCCCGTTCAGTCCCGGCATGTACCGGTACATCGCGGAACGGCTCGCCGTGCGGCCGGGCGATGCCGGCTGGTACGCGTGGATCGCGGTGCACCGGCGGACCGGGAAGGTCGCTGGCGACGGCGGGTTTCACGGGCCGCCGGACGACGTGGGCATCGTCGAGATCGGCTATTCGGTGGTTCCGGCCTGGGAGGGGCAGGGGTTGGCGACCGAGATGGCGCAGGCCCTGGTGGCGCGCGCGCTGGCAGATCCCGGGGTGACGGCGATCCGTGCCGAGACGCTGGCGGGGAACGCGCCCTCGCAGGCGATCCTGCGGCGGCTCGGGTTCGCCACCGCCGGGGAGTATGACGACCCCGGGGATGGCCGGGTGATCGTGTGGCTGCTGCCGCGGGAGCGCCGCGAGGCGGGGAGCGGCGGGCCGGCATGAACCCGCGGGCAATCTGGCCGGACTACCGCGGCTGGCGGATGGTCGCGGCGCTGGCCATCACCGAGCCGGTGTCATGGGGGGTGTTGTACTACGCCTTTTCCGCGCTGATCGTGCCGATGCAGCGCGAACTGGGCTGGTCGCTGGCGGAACTGACGGCGGGGTTTTCGCTGGCCACGCTGGTGGCCGGGCTGGCGGCCATCCCGGCCGGCCGCTGGGTGGACCGCCGGGGCGGCCGCGCCCTGATGACCGCTGCGTCGCTGCTGGCGGTGGCGATGACCCTGGCCTGGTCGCGGATCGAGACGCTGCCGGTGTTCCTGGCGGTGTGGGCCGGCATCGGGCTGGCGCAGGCGGGGACGCTCTATGAGCCGGCGTTTGCCTCGGTCGCCCCGTGGTTCCGGCGCTACCGCTCGCGGGCGTGGCTGATCATCACGATCACCGCCGGGTTCGCCAGCACCATCTTCCTGCCGCTCACCGGGTGGCTGGCCGGCCGCCATGGCTGGCGGGAGTCGCTCGTCATCCTGGCGGTCCTGCTGGCGGCCGTGACGGTTCCGCTGCACGCCGTGGTGCTGCGCCGCCGCCCGGAGGATTTCGGGCTGCTGCCGGACGGGGAGCGCCCGATCCCGCTGCCGGACGGCGACCCCGCGCCGCTGCCGCCGCTGGAGGGCGCGACGATGGGCGAGGCGTTGCGCGATCCCGGTTTCTGGTGGCTGGCCGCGGGATTCTGGCTGGCGACGATCGTCTCGATCGCGGCGGGTGTCCACTTCATCCCGTACCTGACGGAGCGGGGAGAGTCGCCGGCGTTCGCGGCGGCGGCGGCCGGGGCGATCGGGGCGGCACAGGTGCTGGCGCGGCTGGTGGTGACCGCGCTGGGCGGGCGGCTGTCGCTGATGCGGATCACCGCCGGGGTCTTCCTGCTGCAGGCGGTGTCGGTGCTGCTGATGCTGGCGGGGGGTCGGGCATCCATCGTGCTGGCGGTGCTGCTGCTGGG
>JBJTKE010000626.1:0-4879 GCA_046096285.1 Chloroflexota bacterium | reverse complement strand
GCCGGAGGCCGCGACCGGGCGCCGGGAAGGGATCCGCTTGGTGAACAGGCACGCAACCCGCATCGCCGCCCTGGTGGCGCTGGCGGCCATGCTGCTGCCGATGATCGGGGCGATCGGGCTCGGTTCGCCGGCGCAGGCCGGACCGACCCGGCCCAATTTCATCATCATCCAGACCGACGACCAGGATGTGGCGTCGATCCGCTACCTGCCGTCGGTGAAGGCGATGGCCCGGGAGGGGGTGACGTTCCGGAACTTCTTCGTCACCACGCCGATTTGCTGCCCGTCGCGCGTCTCGATGCTGAGCGGGCAGTACGCGCACAATCACCGGGTGCTCTACAACTCCGCCCCGGGCGGCGGGTTTCCCGAATTCCGGAAGCGACCGGTGGAGCGGAGCAACCTGGCCGTCTGGATGCAGGACGCGGGATACCGGACCGGGTTCTTCGGCAAGTTCCTGAACGGCTATCCGCAGGGCGCCGGGCCGGCCTGGGTCGGCTCGGGGTGGACCGAATGGAGCGCCCTGCTCTCCGGTCATTACTTCGATTTCGTACTGAACGTCAATGGCGCGAAGGTGATGTACCCCGACGCGCGGGACAACTCCACGATTGCGATCGGCGCCCGGGCCGGGGCCATGATCCGGTCCACGGCCCGCTCGGGAGAGCCGTTTTTCGTGGTGATCTCGCCGCAGGCCTCGCACACGCCGCTCTACAGCGAGGAGCGGTACCGGGGAATCTTCGGCGGGGTGACGGCACCGCGCACCCCCGATTACGCCGAGGCCGACACCCGGGACAAGCCGGAATGGGTGCGCCAGTGGGGAATGATGACCTACGAGCGCGGGGTGGCGATCGACGCCAACTACCGGGACCGGCTGGAAACCCTGATGTCGGTGGACGCCATGCTCGCCAACCTGCGCCGGACCTTGCAGGCGACCGGGCAGGCCGGGAATACCTGGATCTTCTTCACCTCCGACAACGGCTGGCTGGCCGGGGCGCACAACGCCGAGGGCAAGCAATCGGCCTACGATGCCTCGGCGAAGGTGCCGATGGTGGTGTTCGGGCCGGGAGCGCCGCGCGGGCGGACGATCCCGGAACTTGCGCAGACCATCGATATCGCGCCGACGGTGCTCAACCTTGCCGGGCTGCCGATCCCGCGGACGGTGGACGGGCGGTCGCTGGCCCCCTTCCTGCGCGGGGAGCAGCCGCCACGCTGGCGCAAGTACGCGCTGTTCGAATACTTCCGCAAGCAAGGGGGCGACGAGGACGATGAGGCTGGGGAGCGGTCGCTGACCGTGATGCCGGAAGACCTCGACGCGGCGTGGGATTACGACTACGACTATTTCTCGGTCCGTCCGAACCGGCTGGGCGCGCTGCCGCCCGCCTACCAGGGGGTGCGGTCGCAGGACTACCTGTACGTCCAGTATCCGAAGACCGGGGAGCGGGAGTTCTACGATCTGGCAAGCGATCCCTACATGCTGTGCAACATGCTGGGAGACGCGACCGACGCTGATTGCGTCGCGCTGGGGTCGCCGCAGCCGTGGCCGCCGCTGATCGTGCGCCTGTCGCGGATCGCCGACGTGCTGTCGAAGTGCAAGGGCGAGGTCTGCCGGGTCAACGACGGACGCAAGTAGCGGCGGACCGTGGGCCATTCGCAGATGCAACGAACGCGGGCGGCCACCTGGCCGCCCGCTTCGTCGTGATCGTCAACTGTTGCGGGCTTCCCCCTACAGGTCGCCTGCGAGTTCGGCTGCCACCCACTTGAGATTGTCGATGTCCCGACGCACCACGAAGGTGCGGCCGCTCATGTCGTCCCTCACGTAGTCGAGGGTGCGGTCGTCCATCCACCGGTAGATGGTGGGACGGGTGACGCCGAGTTGCTGGGCCGCGTTGCCGATGCTGACGAGTTCGGCCGGGTCGTAGGCCCGGTACTTGGCGAGCGCGAGCATCCGGCCGAGTTCGGTGTCCCAGAACGACCGGGGCACCGAGGAGTCGTCGGCGGCGGCGGGCCAGAAGAGCAACTGGAGCACCGAGTCGATGGCCGCCAGCACGTCTTCCTTCGGCTCGCGCACCTGGCCCCGGGCGAGACTGGACAGCCGGAGGAGGTCCTCCCCGAGCGGGCCCTTCCGCAACTGGTCGAGGGTCAACGGCGAGAAAGCCGCCGGGTGCAGCTGGGAGATGAGGCGATGATGATGACTGTAGACCAGCTGCAGGGCCTGGTCCACGACATCTTGATAGTTCGGCTGCTCAGCCTCCACAACGGCTCCTTTCCACCGAAAATCAAGTCGTTCACGCGAGCGGGTTTCGCGTGTACGGCCGGATTCTAGGAGCGGGTGGCAGGGGTGTCAATCGTAAATCGTCCGGCCGGGCCGTTCTGGGACCGATGGTTGGAACGCACCGTACGTTCCTCATTTCCCGCACCGGACGGTCAGGAGCGTGCGTTGGCGGAAGAAAGGCGGACCGGGCACGGGGGCCGCATTCATTCAGGCGAAGCGGGCGAACCGTTGACACGCCGTCAAGTTGGCTCTGCCGGAGGCTCCTCGGGAGATGCGGCGGTCACCGCTGCTTCAGAGTCAAAACTTTGCGGAAAACAATCAACGGGTCGGGAAGCCCGGCGGCGGCGGCGTTAAGGCTGCCGACGGGAGGCCGATTGCGGCCGCTCACTGAGACCCGGAGCCGATGCCGCGGATGGCCAAACCGGAGATGAACAGGGAAATCAGGGAGTAGACGAGCAGCGCCGATCGCTGGTCACGGTCCCGGTAGTAGCTCCAGGCGAAGGGGATGGCGAGGATGCCGGTGAACCCGTAGAGGTAATGGGTAACGGTGGGGGGCCGGAAGCCGGCGAAGAAGAGCGCGACTCCGGCCAGTACCTGCAGCAGCACGAGGGCCTCGCCGATGGCCAGCGCTCCGGCCTGGCTGCCGCTGAGCGAGCCGCCCCGCAGCCAGCTGGCCAGGCCCCACAGGCCGACCGCGCCCCAGAAGAGCATCACGGTAAGTGACAGCCGGTCGTGGGCCAACAGCAGGAAACTCACGAGTGCCTCCTTGACGTTCGTGGCAGCGGGCGCGGGGGCCTGACCGCGCCGTGTCCGAGTGTAGGACGAGGCCGGGCAGTCACAAGCCCAGCCCAAGCTGGACCGGGCGCGGATGCCCGGCCGGACCCGGCTCGCCGAGCCAGGCATTGCCGCCCGACCGGATCATGGCGATGGCCTGCACGGGGAGGCCGGCGAGCTGGAGCCGGCGCGTGACCGTCTCCTCGGCAAGCCGGGGGCGATTGTTGGTTTTTGAAAGGTGGGCGAGCCAGACCACCGGCAGGTGCGATCGCCCGGTAAGCGCGCGGGCGAGCAGGTCTCCGCAGTCGTCGTTGGAGAGGTGGCCGCTGCCGGAGGTTATCCGGCTCTTGAGGCGGGGCGGGTAGGGCCCGCAGGCGAGCATGTGCGGATCGTAGTTGGCCTCGAGAACGATGAGGTCGGACGCGCCGAGAAGGTCGAGGGCGTGGAGCGGGGCGCGGCCGAGGTCGGTCATCACGGTGATGCGGCGGCCCGCTGCCTCAATGAAGTACCCGCATGGTTGGGCGGCATCGTGGGACACGGCAATCGCTGTAAGGGCAAATGCCCCGGTCTGCACGGTCTCGCCGGGGGCGAGGGGGAAGGCGTCGCGGCGGTGGCGGCCGAGGGCGGCGAGGGTGCCGGGCGTGGCGTGCCGGGGAACCGGCGCCGGGAGGTGTTCGAGCGAGCCGACGTGGTCGCCGTGTTCGTGACTGACGGCCACGGCCGTCAGGGCGGAAAGACCGAGGTCGTGGCTGGCGAGCGCCCGGCGGATGGCGGCGCGGGGGATGCCGCAATCGATGAGGAGGGACTGGCCGGCCGCCCGCAGGAGGAGGGCGTTGCCGGAACTGCCGCTTCCGAGATTGTGAACCTCGATCGTGGACAAGTGATTCTCCCGGCCGGGGTAGACTGCGCTGGACATCGTAACTGCAACGCGACCCGGCAGCGAGCCGGGCGATCCGGTTCGGCGGCAAGGTCGGGAGGGACTGCGTGGACAAATTCAAGCGGGCGGCGCAGGCGGCGCGTGCGCCGCAGCCGCCGCAAGCGCGGCCTGCCGCCGAGAGCGGGCCGATGCTCTCGGGAGAAGTGAAGCGGATGCTGATCACCGCGCTGGTGATCTTCGGGTTGCTGGCGGTGCTGGTGACGACCGCCCGGTTCTGGGTGAACTGGTGGTGGTTTGAGAGCATGGGGTACCGGCAGGTGCTGACCACCGAGTACCTCTCGCGAGCCGTTTCGTTCGCGGCGGCGGGGTTGCTGGCCGCGCTGTTCTTCTCGCTGAATGTGCGGATCGCGACCCGGACCGGGCAGCGACTCGGCCTGCAGCGGCCGGCGGGGCTGTTCGGGACGCGGCCGGGACGGCTGCTGCTGTTCCTGCTGACCGCGCTGGTCGCCATCGCGGCCGGGAGCTGGGGGTCGTCGCGCTGGCAGACGTGGCGATTGTTCGGAACCGGACGGGACTTCGGGGTGACGGACCCGATCTACGGACGGGATGTGGCCTGGTACGTGTTCCGGCTGCCGGCGATTGAGGCGGTGCAGCGGGGCATCCTGCTGCTGCTGCTGTGGACGGCGGTCGTGGTGGTGCTGGTGTACATCGTGTCCCTCGGGCTTGAGCGGCTGGAGTGGGGGGCGATCCCGAAGCGGGTCACCGGTCATGTGCTGGCACTGGCCGCGCTGGCGCTGCTGCTGGCCGCCGTCGGGTACCTGTTTTCCATGTTTGACATCGTGTACTCGGAACGCGGATTCGCCTATGGCGGCGGCTTCACCGACGTGAACGTGACCCGGCCGGTGCACATCGTGCTGGCGGTGCTGTCGGCGGCGGCCGCGGTGCTGCTGCTGTTCCATGGG
>JBJTKE010000625.1:0-11216 GCA_046096285.1 Chloroflexota bacterium | reverse complement strand
ACCTGCCACCAGGGGTGGGTGTGCGCCTGGTGGGGGTCCGGGGCCAGTCCCTCCGGTTCGTCCGGGTGATCCTGCAGCAGCCAGGTCTTCAGGCCGGCGTCGGCGGCGTCACGGGTGAGGGTCGGGGCTCTCATCATCGGGTCCCTCCGGGGACCGGGGATTCGCTGGCGCAGGACCGGGAGAGGACGGGCACGGGCGGGGCGATGACGAGCGCGCGGGATGGCCAGCGCCCGAAGCGCCACCAGAGCCAGGCGACCAGGAGGCAGACCGCAAAGGCCATGCCCTCCCAGGCCAGCGCTCCCGCGTGGCCCGCCGGATCGAACGCGCTGGCGAGGACGGGAGCCCCGAGCACCATCGCCGGAACGGGCCATTCCGCGAGCATCAGCGCCGCCAGCGGTTGCCGCCGGCGCCGCGCGATGCGCCGGATCGCGCGGATGGTGGCCGCGGCCAGTTCGTGGTCGTCGTCCACCCGGACGATGAACCCGTCCGGGCCGAACGTGACCGAGGCGGTCCGCGCGAAGGTGCGGAGCCAAAGGTGGCCCGCGCCGGCGAGAACGGGGCCGAGGTGCTCGATGGACGCCGCGCGTGATGCGCCCGCCTCGGCCACCACCAGCGACCACGGCTGCCCGAGGCGGCCCTGCAGGATGCGCTCCCGCTGTTCGCAGGCGCTGGCGGCGGCGTGGGCGCGGAGGACTGTTTCGATGGCGGCCAGATCGCCGGGGGCAAGCGCCCGCACGGCGGCCGAGCGCCATTCGCGGGCGACGGTGTGGCCGCCCGGCGAGGCAGCGTGAGCGAACGTTCGGGAAGCGGTGGTGGTGGCCATGCGCGGAATTCGGCGCCCGGTCGAGCGAGCCGCGCCGGGCCGGCGGAAGGGGTCCGCGACTCCGGCGGGCAGGGCGGCCGGGGAGGCCGCCGGGAACCTCGGGAAGTCTGCCGGGGGCGGCGTTGGAGCGGCGCAAGAAACGGGGGCCCGCGCGTTAGAAAGCGGTAAGAAAACGGCGATCAGGCGGGCTGGAGGTCGTCGTCGGGGAGGCGGAGGCGGTAGCCGACGCCCGGCTCGGTGAGGATCAGCCGTGGTCGCTCGGGGTCGTCCTCGAGCTTGCGGCGGAGGTAGTTGATGTAGACCCGGAGTTGGCGGGTGTTGTCGGCGGCGTAGCTGCCCCATGCGCGCTCCAGCAGTTGGCGATGGGTGAGCACCTTGCCGACATCGGCGGCGAGCGCGCGCAGCAGCGAGAACTCGGTCGGCGTGAGGTGGACCTCCTGGCCGCCGCGGGTGACGACGTGGCGCACGAGGTCGATCGCCACCGGGCCAACCTCCACCACGGCGGGGGTCTCGCGCTGGCCGCGGCGGAGGACCGCCCGCAGCCGCGCCAGCAGTTCGCCGATGCCGAAGGGCTTGGTCAGGTAGTCGTCGGCGCCGAGGTCGAGGGCGGTCACCTTGTCGACTTCCTGCCCGCGCGCCGACAGCACGATGACCGGCACATCCGTCCAGCCGCGGAGGTCGCGCAGCACCGCAAGGCCGTCCGGCGGCGGCATCACCAGGTCCAGCACGATGGCGTCGGGCCGCCAGGTCGCGGCGGCCTGCAGTGCGCCGGCGCCGTCGGCCGCGGTTTCGACGTCGTAGCCGTTGCCAGCGAGCGCGGTCCGCAGCGCCCGCCGGATCTGCGGCTCGTCATCAACCACCAGCACCCGCTCGCCGCTCATGCCAGGCCGTCCGCGTCGTCGGGGCCGATCGGCAGGGAAAAGCCGAAGGTCGCGCCCGCTCCCGGCGCGCTGGTGACCCAGACCCGGCCGCCGTGCGCCTCGACCAGTCCCTTGCAGATGGCGAGCCCGACCCCGCTGCCGCCGGTCGTGCCGGAGCC
This sequence comes from Chloroflexota bacterium, assembly GCA_046096285.1. Lineage (GTDB taxonomy): Bacteria > Chloroflexota > Chloroflexia > Thermomicrobiales > UBA6265 > CADCWF01. Next base: position 9,354 of record JBJTKE010000625.1, on the reverse strand, counting down.
CGCCTGGAAGAAGGGCTCGAACAGGCGCGATTGCAACTCCGGGCTGATGCCGGGTCCGTTGTCCCGGACGGTGAAGGCGACCACGCTCCCGGTCCTTCGCACGTCGACCGCCACCGGCGACCCGGCAGGCGTGTGGCGCAGGGCATTTTCCAGCAGATTGCCCAGCACCTGCGCGATCTTCACATAGTCGATCCAGAGCAGCGGCAGACCGGGCTCGATCCCGACCGTGAACGGGCGGCCCGCCATCCGCGGGGCGAAGCGGCGGGCGACGTCATCGACCAGTTCCTGCGCGTCGTACCACTCGCGGTTCGGCCGCAGGGCGCCGCCCTCGATGCGGGAGAGGTCGAGCAGGTTCTCGACCATCAGCGTGAGGTGGTCGGCTTCCTCGTCGATCGCCTGCAGAAACTCTCGTTTCGCGTCATTGTTCCAGTGCACGCCCTCGTCCAGGAGCGCGGTCGCCGAGGCCTTGATCGAGGCGAGCGGGGTCTTGAGATCGTGGGAGACGGCGGCCAGCAGGGCGGTCTTGAGGTCGGCGGCCCCGGCGAGGACGGCGGCGCGGCCGGCGGCGTCGGTCAGGCGGGCCCGGTCGACGGCGATGGCGGCCTGGCTGGCGAAGGCGGCGAGCAGCGACGCCTCGGCCGGGGTGAACCTGCCGGCCGCGGCGGCGCGCTCGACCTCGATGACGCCGAGCACGGAGTCGCCGGTGGCGACCGGCACGTAGGCGCGGAACGGGTCTCCCGGCTCTGGGCGAGGCGCGGCGGGGGCGCGCAGGCCGAGCGACATCCTGGCCTGCGAGATGGCGGCCTCGTCGAGACCCGGCCATGCGCCGGGATAGGCGGCGGCCACGTTGAACGCGCCCGCGCTCTCGCCCAGCAGCAGGATGCGCGCGCGTTCCGCGCCGAAAACGGTCACGACGCGGTGGACGATGGTGGCCAGCAGGGCGTCCTGGGTCGCGCCGCCGACCAGCGCGCTGTTGAGGTCGGCAAGGAGGGCGGACTGGCCGCGGGCGGTTTCGGCCTGGGTGGTGCGCTCCCGCACGCGGGCGGCGAGCGTGCCGACGAGCAACGCCGCGCCGAGGTAGAGGAGCAGGGCGGCCCAGTTGTGCGGCGCAGCCACGGCCAGCGTCAGGTAGGGCGGGATGAAGAACAGGTTGACCGCGAGAAACCCGAGCACCGCCGTGAGCAAGGCAGGCCCGGCGCCGGCGGCAAGCGCGACGCCCACGCAGGGGGCGAGAAACCAGAGCAGCACCGCCAGCACATCGAGGCCATTGCGGAACGGCAGCAGCACCGCCACCGCGACGGCCACCGCCGCCAGCGCGATCCAGTAGCCGCCGGGTTGCCGGGTCGTCCGCATCATGATCCCGCCAGTCCCGCGCGCCGCGCCGGGCGGGCGGCGACGCCCCGCCGCGCACGGGGAATGCCAGCGATGCCGGGGGAGGTCCGCGGCGCCACCGCGCGGGCTACCGCCGGAGGTTCCGCTGGACGAACCGGGCGATGTCGGGGTCGGTGAGGCGGGTGTAGACGCCGGGAAAGCGCATCGTGCCGCAGCCGATGCCCCAGCTCACGATGCCGATCTGCACGGGAGCCCCCTCCCGCTCGATGAAGAGCGGCCCTCCGCTGTCGCCGTAGCAACTGTCGCGATGCTCGCCTCCGGCGCAGAGCGCGACCCGGAGGTTGACGTTCTTCAGCCCGGCGCGCCGGAGATCCCGTTCGCACGTCCCGTTGGCCACCACGGGAATCGACGTTTCCAGCAACTGGCGCGGGAACTTCGGGTCCTGCCCGGCGCTGCCGCCGACCCGCCGGATGCTGCCCCAGCCAGCCACCGTGGCGATGGCGCCGGGGCGGTCCGCCGCGGCGTCGCCGGGGGCCGGGAGGGTCATGAATCCGTCCACGGCGGCGGCGCGCCTGAGCGTGAGCACCGCGACGTCGAACGCCCCGGAGTGCCCGTAGCGCGGGTGAATGTCGATGCGCCGCACGGTGAGCAACTGCCCCTCGCGGCGGACCCGCTCGCGCAGCCGGGTGGCTCCGGCGAGGACCCGGATCTTCGTTGCCGGGATCGCTCGCGTGCCGTCCCAGACGCAGTGCGCCGCGGTGAGCACATGGGTGGCGTCGAGCAGCGCGCCGCCGCAGAAGTGGCCCGCGTAGGCGTTGTTGGCCTTGCGGCTGACCCCCTGGATCGACACCATGAACGGGTACTGACCGTCCGCAACGGGCTTGCCGTTGACGATCTCGCCAGCCGGGCCGCCCCAGGCCATCGCCTGCGCCGCCGCGAGGACGATCATCCCCGCGAGGCAGGCGGCAGCCGCGCGGAGCAGGTTCACTGGTGGAGCATCCGGCGGATGAAGCTGCCGATCGCCTGGTTGCTCAACCGGGTGTAGACGCCGGGCACCACGGTGCCGCAGCCGTACCCGAAGCTGGTGATCCCGACCTGCACCACCTCGTTCGCGGTGCGGGCGAAGAGCGGGCCGCCGCTGTCGCCGAAGCAGGTGTCCTTGTTTGCCGCCCAGGCGCAAACATGCATGCCGCCGAGGGTCAGCCCGGCCATTTTCCAGATGCCCTTGCACTGGTTGAAAGCCACGATCTGCAGCGGCGCCTCGCGCAGGTCGTTGACCGGACCGCCGCTCTCCGAGGTCGCGCCCCAGCCGGAAGCGACCACCTCGGTTCCCGCCTTTTCGTACTTGTGGGAGCCGATCACGGGCAGCCGCACGAAGGCGACGTTGGGCCCGCTCACCGGCGCGTCGAGCTTGAGCACCGCCACGTCGTTGCGCAGGCGCATCGGGTCGAAGCCGGGGTGGGGGGTGGCCACGCTCGCCGCCACGCTGCGGGCCGTCGAGAAGCGGACGCTGCCGTAGTAGACGACATGCCCGGTGTAGAGCGCCGATCCGTCGGTCACGCAGTGGGCGGCGGTGAGCACGTGGGTGGGGTCGAGCAGGGTGCCGCTGCACTGGAAGACGCCGGACCCGGAACTGAACCGGATCACCACCATGAAGGAGTCCTCGCCCTGGCGCACCTTCTTGCCGCCGACGATCTCGGATTCGACCGGAGCGGCGTTCGCCCGCGAGAGCAGCGCCGGCGAGGGACCGAGCCCCGCCAGCACGAGGACGAGCGCGGCGAGACGGATCAGCAACGGGACCCGGACGTGCATGGGAACTCCTGTCTCTGTCCCCGATCAGCGGGCGTCGCCCGGCGGCGCGCCCTCCTGTGGCCTATGATCGCATGGCCATGTAAACGCTGACATCATCCTCGGGCGTACAATCGGTCCCGGTATGGGCATGACGGCGCGATGCGCCGGGAGGGCGCCCCGAGCATGACGCTGCACGAAGCCGGCACGCCGCGGATGGAGCGGACCGTGCCCGCCGGGGACCTTCCCCGGTATCGCCGCCGGGCCGAGGAGGCCGCGGTGGCGGCCGCGCCGCCGGGAGCGGCCCTGCCGTGGGAGCAGGCCGCCGCCGCCGTCGCCGCCGCGCCGCTGACCCCGGGCGGCCGGGCGTTGCTGCTCGCTCTGCTGCGGTCGGGCGCGGCCCGCGTCTTTCCCGGCGGCGGCGCGGGCATCGAGTACGGCTCGCTGCTCAAGACCGCCGCCCGGCCGGAGGATGTGGCCGAGCATGTCCGCGAGGCGGCCGCCCACCTGAACGCGCGCGGCATCGATCTGCTGCTGGTGCCGGGCATGAGCGGCTACCCGATCGGCGCGATGTACGCGCTGGCATCGGGCATCCCGGCGCTGCTGCTGAAGAAGAGCAAGCTGACCGCCGCCGAGGCCGAAACCTACCCGCCGGGCGCGTTCGTCATCCCGTCGTACACCGGCGAGGGCGACGTCGTGATGTCGGCCGATCCGGCGGCGGTGGCCGACATCGTGGGCCGCATCTGCGAGCGGCAACTGGCCGCCCAGCCCGGGGAGGGCCCGGCCACGCTGGCGCTCCGCTGCGCCGGAGCGGATGACATCATCGACAAGGCCACCATGAGTCAGGCGGTCGGCGAGAGCGCGGTGGTGATCGGCCAGACCGCGATGGCGGACTGGATCGCCCGCCACCGCGCAGAGACCGGCGACCGCCGCCCCATCGCCACCCGGGTGGAACTTGCTGCCTGGGTGACGCCGCTCATCAAGGGCTACAACCACCCGCAGCAGCAATTGCGGGAATGGTTCGGCATCGAGCCCTTCGCCGGGGTGAACGTCACCGGGCTCAGTCTCGACCCTCCCGCCATCGCCGTGGACGGGGTCGGCTGGCTGGCGTTCCGGCGCTGAACCCGGGCAGCCGCGGCCCCGCCGCCGCCCGCGCGCCGGCGTGAACCGGCGCGAACCGGCGCGATCCGGCGCGTGCTATCGTGCGGCCATTCGGTGACGCAGCGGCTCGCCGGCCCGCCGGGCACAGGCGACGAGGGAGAGCTTCATGGCGCGGATCAGGATGGCCTACGTCGGCGGCGGCAGCACCCGCGCGCCGGGAACGATGGCGTCGTTCATCGACCAGGGGGAGAACTTCGCGGGGTCGGAGGTGGTGCTGATCGACCTCGACCCGGAGCGGCTCGACCTCGTGGCGAATCTCGCTCGCAAGATGGCCGACTGCGCCGGCATCGACCTGCGGATCACCGCCACCACCGACCGCCGGGCCGGCCTTGCGGATTGCGACGCCGTGCTCTCGTCCTACCGCCCCGGGGGGTTCCCGGCGCGGCACTTCGACGAGAGCATCCCCCGCCGGCATGGCGTGATCGGGCAGGAGACGCAGGGCCCGGGCGGCTTCTTCATGGCGCTCCGCTCGCTGCACGTGATGCGCGGGATCGTCGAGGACATCGAAGCCGTCGCGCCGCGAGCGGTCATCTTCAACTACACGAACCCGGTGAACATCGTCGCCCAGGCGGTGACCCAGTTTTCCGGCGTGCCCCTGATCTCGCTGTGCGAGGGGCCGATCATCTACAGCGGCGAACTCGCGGAGGCGGCCGGACTCGACCCGGCGCGGCTGCAGGCGGACTGCATCGGGCTCAATCACGCGTCCTGGTCGGTGCGCCAGCAGTACGACGGGCAGGACGCCATGCCGCTGCTGGCCGAGGCCTGGGAGCGCCGCAAGGACGACCCCGGCCTGAAGCCCGCCACCCGCCGGATGTGGGAGGTGGCGCTGGCCGTCGGCTCCATGCCCTCGGAGTACATGCAGTACTACTTCTTCGAGCGCGACCTGGTCGAGTACTTCCGTGCCAAGCCGACGACCCGCTCCGAGGACATCATGTCCTGGGTGCCGGACTACTGGACCCACTACCGGGAGCAACTCGACGCTACCTGCCCGCACCTCGACCCGGCGCGTTCGCGCGGCGGCATCCACGAACTGGAACTGGCCATCGACTGCATGGACGCCATCTACAACGACCGCAACGAGACGATGCCGGTGAACGTGCCCAATCGCGGCGCGATTCCCGGGTTGCCCGATGCGTGCGTGGTGGAAACTGTCGGCCTCGTGAACGCCCGCGGCGTCGCGCCGCTGGCCCTCGGCCCGCTGCCCGCCGGGGCCCGCTCGCTCACCGGCGCGCTGGCCGAGTACCAGATGCTCGCCGCCGACGCCGCCTGGAACGGGACCCGCAAGGAGGCGATCATGGCGCTCGCCAGCAACCCGCTCTGTCGCGACCTGCCCACCGCGACGAAGATCTACGATGAACTCGCCGCCGCCCACCGGGACCTGCTCCCGGCCCGGTTGCTGGCCTGACCACCGCTGGAGACCGCTGTGAAGCACCTCGTCGTCGACAACCCCACGCTGGCCAGCCGGGAAGTGGCCGAGGCCGTCGTCGCCGCCGTCCGGCGCGCCCCCGACCTCGTCTTCGTCCCGGCCACCGGCAACACGCCGATGGGCGCCTACGCCCGGCTCGCGAAGCAGGTTCGGCGCGAGGGGGTGGATGTCTCCCAGGTGCGCGTGTTCCAACTGGACGAGTATCTCGGGCTGCCTCCCGGCGACAGCAGGCTGCTCGCGGGCTGGATGCAGCGCTCGCTGATCGAGCCGCTCGGCATCCCGGAGGCGAACGTCACCCGCTTCCGCAGCGACGCGCCGGACCCGGAGGCGATGTGCCGGGAGTTCGACGCGGCGCTCGCCGCGGCGGGCGGCCCCGGGCTGACCGTGCTCGGGCTCGGACCCAACGGGCACATCGGATTCAACGAGCCGCCATCGGATGCCGGGCTGCCCACCCGCGTCGTGGACCTCACGCCGGAGTCGGTCCGCTCCAACGCCGCCTACTGGGGATCGGAGGACCGGGTGCCCCGGCGGGCGGTGACCTGCGGCATGTCGACGCTGCTGGCGGCGCGGGAGATCGTCCTCGTGGTCACCGGCGAGGCCAAGCGGGAGATCCTGGCGCGGACCGTCGCCGGCCCGGTCACGCCCGACGTGCCAGCCAGCCTGCTGCGGACCGCGGCCAACGCCACGGTCATCGCCGACCGCGCGGCCTGGGGCGATTTGCCGCTGCCCGGATGAGCGGCGAGATCGGCTACCATCCGCGCCGGGGAAGGCCGGTCCCGGAGGGGGGCATGCACCTCGGCGTCGACGGGGGCAACACCAAGACGGTGGCGCTGGTCGCTGCCGCGGATGGCACGATCCTCGGCGCAGGCCGCGGGGGTCCCAGCGACATTTACGCGGCCGAGTCCGAGGCGGCGGCGCTGGCCGCGGTGGGTTCCGCGGTCGCCGTCGCGCTGGCGGCGGCGGGCGCCGCCGCCGGGGACCTCGCCAGCGCGGCCTTCAGCATGGCGGGCGCGGACTGGCCCGAGGATTTCCTGCTGCTGCACGGGGCCTTTGCCGCGCGCGGCTTCACCGCCGATCCACTGGTCGTCAACGATGCCATCGGCGCGCTGCGGGCGGCGTCGCCGGACGGCTGCGGGGTCGCGCTGGTGGCGGGAACCGGGATGGCCATCGCGGCCCGCTCGCCGGAGGGGGCCGTCTGGCATTCGAGCCACTGGCCCACGGCGGGCGGCGGCTCCGGGCTGGGCAACGCCGCGCTGGACGCGATTTTCCGGGCGCACCTCGGGGTTGGCCCCGGCACCTCGCTCACCCGCCGCGCGCTCGAATTGCTCGCCCTGCCCGATCCCGAGGCCATCCTGTACGAATTGACCGCCCGCGGCAAGCGCCGCTGGACGCCCGCCGACTACGCCCGCCTCGCCCCGATCGTGCTCGATGAGGCCTGCGCCGGCGATCCGGTGGCCGAGGCGATCGTGGCGGACGTGGGGCGCAGGCTGGCGCGGCATGCGGCGGCGGCGGCCGACCGGGTGGGGCTGGACATGGAGTGCTTCACGCTGGCGCTGGCCGGGGGAACGTTCCGGCATCGCGGCACCTGCTACCTGTCGGCCATCGTCGGCGCGCTGGCCGACGAACTGCCCTGCATCACCCCGATCGTGAGCGATCTCGAACCGGCGGCGGGCGCGGTGATGCTCGCGCTGGAGCGGTCGGCGGTGGAGATCACCCCGGCGGTGCGGGCGCGGATCGCGGAGACGATGCCCCCGAGCGGGCTGTTCGCCACCTGACGATGCGGCGGCTACCCGGCAGGGGGTGTGTTTCCGGCGCGCTCCGTGCTACCGTGATGAGTGGCACCGCGGGTGGAGGAGGCTCCGCCGCGGACGATGGAAGAAGCACGACCGGGAGGAACCAGGGAATGGCGTTCGAACTGCCGCCGCTGCCGTACGACGTAACCGCGCTGGAGCCGTCGATCGACGCCCAGACGATGACCATCCACCACGACAAGCACCATGCCGCCTACGTCAACAACCTGAACGCCGCCATCGCGGGCACCGACCTCGAGGGCAAGAGCCTCGAGGCGCTGATCCGCGACATCAAGGCGCTGCCGGCCGACAAGCAGGGCCCGGTGCGCAACAACGGCGGCGGCCACTGGAACCACACCATGTTCTGGGAGATCATGGGTCCCGGCGGCGGCGGCGCCCCGTCGGGCGACCTCGCGGCCGCGATCGACGCCGCCTTCGGCTCCTTCGACGCCATGAAGGAGGCCGTCAACAAGGCGGGCATCGGGCGCTTCGGCTCCGGCTGGGCCTGGGTGATCGTGGGCGCCGACGGCAAACTGGCCATCACCTCCACCCCGAACCAGGACAACCCGCTGATGGCCGGAATCGCCGACGTCACCGGCGCGCCGATCCTCGGCGTGGATGTCTGGGAGCACGCCTACTACCTGAAGTACCAGAACCGGCGGCCGGATTACCTCGCCGCCTGGTGGGACACCGTGAACTGGGACGCGGTGGCCCGCCGCTACAAGGCCGCGAAGTAGCCGCAAGGCAGGCCGGACCAGACCGGGGCGGGCAACCGCCCCGGTTCTTTCATTGCACCGGGGCAACGGTCAGCGGCGCTCGGGCGGAACGCCTGCCGCCTCCACCAGCGGTTGCAGCGCGGCGATCAGCCGGGCCAGCCGCGCGGCGGCCTCCGCCGCCGAGGCGGCGTCGAGCCGGGGCAGCGGGCGCAGTTCGTAGACGCGGCCCCATGAGAGGGTCCAGCGCTCGAGTTCGAGCGTGACGCCGAGGTCGTGCTTGAGCGCGACGATCTCCCGGTCGAACCAGCGGAGGTAGGCGGCCGTGCTGGCCGGGCCGTCCTCGAAGTGCAGGGCGAGTTCGAGGTGGCCGCGGGCGGAGTCGGGCCAGACCTCGTAGTGAATCCGGGGGTTGCCGTAGGCGATCTTGAGCAGGGCGGTCCCGATGGTGGAGTCGAACGCCGCGAACTCGGTGGGCAGACCGTCACGCAGCCCGCGCACGATGGCGGCGAACCAGTCGCGCCGGGGCATCGCTCGTGCGTCGGCCGGTGACGAGGGCGCGGAAGATGGCATCCTGGCTCCGGGCGGGTGACAGCTGGCCGGTGTCGCGCGGAAACCGCGCACGGACGCGGAACGTAGGTAGAATACGGGAGTAAGTCTCCCGCCCGTGAGGAATGGGGAACATCATGCCGGGGAAGCGCACCGCCGCCGAGACCATCGCCGACCGCCTGGCCGACCTGCTCGACCGCTTGCTTGGGCCGCTGGCCGCGCCGGCGAAGCCCGCCCCGGTCCCGGTTCCCGTCCGTCCATCGAGGACGAGTCGCCGGTAACGCCCGCGGCCCGCGGCGCATCGTCCGGCCAGCCGTTTCTCTCCAGCATCCGGGGGTGCGGAAGGTTCCTGTGCGCCAACCCCGCACTGCTGGTGCCGCTCCAGCGTCCGTCGCTTGCCGTCCCGGCGGCTTTCCGCCGTTCGGGCCGGGCCGTTCCATGAACGCCCGAAACCGGTCGCTGCGGGCAGCGCCAACTGCCCGTCCCGGCCGGACGGACGGAACCCCGGACCGTGCCGGAAACGACCCTGTCCGACCCGCGGCAACCCTCGCCAGCGATGCCCGGACCTGCCGCACCCCGCCGCACCCCGCCCCAC
>JBJTKE010000624.1:0-3629 GCA_046096285.1 Chloroflexota bacterium | reverse complement strand
AACCAGCCCCGAGTCCGGGAGCACCGTCCCGCCTGCGCCGGGGCTGGTTCGCCTCGATCCGCCGGCGCCAGCATCTCGCGATCCGGCGACCGGGCGCCGGGAGCCCGTTCCCGATTCCATCGCCTGACCGCTGGATCGGCCGGGACCGCGGGACTCGTGTTGCCCGGCCCGGTCCGAAGGTGAATGGCGCAGGAACCACATCCTCCCGCGATCCCGTCCATCATCCCGGGCGAGCCGATCCACGGGAGCGTTCGGCCTTCGCATCCGTGGCCCCCCGTTCCAGGGCGCGCCCCACCGCGTCGCCTCCGCCGATGACCGATACTCACGGCATCGGCGGGCGCCAGGCCGCTCGTCGGGGGCTCGACGCGGGGTCAGGCCGGAGGACACGATCATGACCCAGGTGACGGAGACGCTCGTCGGCCTCGAGGGCAGGACCGCGCTGGTCACGGGCGGGGGCCAGGGCATCGGCCTGGCGACCGCGCGCCTGCTGGACCAACTTGGCGCCCGGGTGGCCATCAACTACCCCGACGCCGGCCACCGGCCGTCGGAGCTTGCGGGATTCCGGCAGTCGCCACTGCTGGCAGAAGCCGACATCGGCGACGCCGCATCGGCAAGCCGAATGGTCGATGAGGTCGTCTCGAGCCTCGGGGGTCTCGACGTCCTGGTGAACAACGCCGGCATTTTCCCTCGCGCCGCCGCGCTGGAACTGGACGAGGCAACCTGGGACCGGGTGTTCGCGGTCAACCTGAAGGGCACCTTCTTCTGCTCCCAGGCAGCCGCGCGCCACATGGTTGCGCGTCGCAGCGGCCGGATCGTCAACATCGCCTCGGACGCCGCGATCGCGCCGGCCGCGCGAGGCGCCCATTACAACGCATCCAAGGCGGGGGTGATCGCGCTTACCAAGTCGCTGGCCCTTGAATGGGCGCCGTGGGGCGTAGCCGTCAACGCCGTCGCGCCGGGTCTGACCGACACGGCGCAGCCCCGGTATGGCATGAGCGAAGCCGAGATTGCGGCCGAGGGGGCGGCGATGCCATGGGGCAGGATTGGCCAACCGGAGGACGTGGCCAGGGCGGTCGCCTACCTCGCAGGGCCGATGGCGGAATTCGTCACCGGCGCAACGGTGCTCGTGACGGGCGGCGCCTGCATGGCGCCGTAGGCGGGAGGCGCGCCCGTGGGACGGCTCTCAGGGAAAACCGCATTCGTGATCGGCGGCGGAACCGGGATCGGCGCCTCCGTCTGCGAACTGTTCGTCCGGGAGGGTGCGACCGTCGCGGTCGGCGACCTTCCCGGGTCGCGAGCCGCGCGCGACCTTGTGGCGCGGCTCGGACGGCCCGGGGCGGGAGAGGGCTTCATTCCCGTCGATGTGCGGTTCGAGGATCAGGTGCGCGACGCGATCGGCGCGGCGATCTCTCGCATGGGACGGATCGACATCCTCGTCAACAACGCGGGCATCAGCGGTCACCAGGGGCCGCTCCAACACGAGTCCGTTGAGGCGTGGGAGCAGGTCATCGCCGTGAACCTGCGGGGCGTGTTCTTCGGGATGAAACACGTCTTGCCGCACATGCTGGAGCGCGGTTCCGGCAGGATCGTCAACACCGCTTCGCAACTCGCGCACAAGCCGTCGCCGCTCAATGCCTCCTACTGCGCCTCCAAGGCCGGCGTGGTGGCGTTGACGGTATCGGTCGCGCAGGAAGTGGCGCGGTCGGGCGTGACGGTCAACGCCGTCTGCCCCGGCCCGACCGACACGCCCATGTGGCGCTCGGACCCGGACGAGGACTGGAAGGCGTGGAAGATCGGCTCGCTGCCGATGCGCCGGCTCGGGACGCCCGAGGAGATCGCCTGGGCCTACGTGTATCTCGCCTCCGACGAGGCGAGCTACTGCACGGGCCAGAGCCTGTCGCCGAACGGGGGAGACATCATGTGGTAGCGTACAGTAACAGGCGCCAGCGGCCCGGCGCCGCCGGACCCGGGCGCAGGTCGCCCGGGGAATTCGGGTCCGCCGTGCAGGCACGGCGCCGAACCGAATTGCCCAGCGTTGATCAGCCAGGAGCGCGCAATGGAATCAGCACCCCTGTCGGCCGCGATGATCGACGAACTCCTCCGCAGGCCGCTGCGTCGCCGGCGGGTGCTGCAGGGGGCCGCCGGCCTCTCCGCCCTGGCGGCGGCCGGGCCGCTTTCGGCGCGCGTCGTCGCCGCGGCGGACCAGAAGACGCTCGTCGTCGCCTCCGGAGCCGATGCGGTCACGCTCGACCCCCAGGTTTCCTTCGATGGCCAGTCCCCGCTGCTCTGGCGGGCGGTCTACGAGACGCTGGTCCGGTACGACGGCGATACGCTGGACATCGTGCCGCACCTGGCCGAGAGCTACGAGGTCTCCGATGACGGACTGACCTACACCTTCATGATCCGGCCCGGCGTCACGTTCACCGATGGAGCGCCGCTGGATGCCGCCGCGGTCAAACTCTCGATCGAACGGCAGATGGGGGTGCAACAGGGAATTGCCTTCGCGCTGGCTCCGGTCACCGCGGTCGAGACGCCGGATGACATGACCGTGGCGCTGAAGCTGAGCGCGCCGTCGGACGGCCTGCTCTCCGCCTTCGCCGGGATGTACGCGCCCTACATCATCTCCCCGGGGGCGATCAGGGACCACGAGCAGGATGGCGACTGGGCCCAGGGGTGGCTTCGCGACAACATGGTCGGCACCGGGCCGTACATTCTCGAGAAGTACTCCCAGTCACAACAGGCGGTCTTCCGGAAGAACGACGACTACTGGGGCGGCTGGGACGGCGATCATGTCGATCAGGTGTTCGTGAAGTACGTCAAGGAACCGGCGACCGAGCGCCTGCTGATCGAACGGGGAGAGGTGGATATCGCGCTCTTCCTGCCAGACGATTCCGTGGAGGAACTGGACGGCGCCGAGGGGATCACGGTGACCGACGTGCCCTCGTTCAACCTCTACTACCTGGTCCTGCCGAGCAGCAAGGGCCCGACGGCGGACCGGAAGGTCCGGCAGGCGATTGCCTACGGTTTCGACTACCAGACCTGGATCGGGGAGACGTTGCGGGGCAAGGCACAGCAGGCACGTGGACCGGTTCCGAGCAACTTCGTGGGATTCAATCCGGCGACCACCCAGTACACCTACGACCCGGAGAAGGCCAGGTCGCTGCTTGCCGAGGCCGGGTACCCGGATGGCGGATTCGAGATCAAGTACACGTATGAGACCGGCTATTTCTGGAAGCGGCCGCTGGGCGAGCAGTTCCAGTCGAACATGGCCGACCTCGGCATCACCGTCACCATCCAGGAACTCAGCCCGAGCGCCTGGGCGGACCTGCTCTCCAACCCCGAGACCGCCGACCATGCCTTTGGTCTGGTCTGGTGGCCGACCCTCAAGACGCCCTTCGACTTCATGTTCTCGATCTTCGCCACCGGCGCCCAGGGCACGGCAGGCTACAACTGGGGCTACTACTCGAACCCGGAGCTCGACAAGCTGCTCGAGGATGCCAGCGCCGAGCCGGACGAGGCAACACGCATGGAGCTGTATGGGAGGGCCCAGGAACTCCTCGTCGATGACTCGCCGGCTCTCTACGTCTACGAGAAGCGCTACCGGCTGCCGATGCGGGACACCGTTCAGG